>PKZR01000272.1:0-3298 GCA_003133815.1 Limisphaerales bacterium
AATTAAATCAGCGTCTCCTTAAACAAGTGAAAAGCCGGAGCAATCTGCTTTGTGCTAATTCAATTTACCAGCCGATACCAGTTGTCGCGTTGGTGCGGCTCGTAACCGAGTTCCTTGATGAACCGGTGCATGTCCGGAACGGTCATGCGGAAGGTCGTGCCGGCCTGCGACACGACATTTTCCTCGATCATGATGCTGCCGAGATCGTTCGCACCGTATTTCAACGCGACCTGACCGATCTCCAGGCCTTGCGTGACCCACGAGCTTTGGATATTTTGAAAATTATCGAGGTAAATCCGTGCCAACGCCTGCGTGCGCAGATACTCGTGTGCGCCCACCGTCGGTGCTTTCAATTTCGTGTGTTCGGCTTGAAACGTCCAGCCAATGAACGCGGTGAAATGGCCCATTTCGGCATTTCCGTTTTCCGTTTTCCGCTTTAACGACTTGTCTTGCTGCGCGCGCAGACGTTCAAGATGCTCGATCCGGTCTTCAATCGTTTCGACGTGACCGAACATCATTGTCGCGCTTGAATAAAGTCCGAGTTGGTGCGCGACGTCCATGACTTCTAGCCAGTCGTTGCTCATGGCCTTGAGCGGCGCAATTCTTTGACGCACGCGATCCACCAGAATTTCACCGCCGCCGCCGGGAATCGAGCCGAGTCCCGCCGTTTTGAAATCGCCGATGATTTTTTCCAGCGGCTCTTTGAACACTTCGCGGAAATGGATGAACTCGCTCGGGCTGAATCCGTGGATGTTGAACGTGGGAAATTTATTTTTGACGTGCGACAGCAAATCGAGATACCACTGCTTAGTGAGTTTGGGATGATGGCCTCCCTGCATCAACATTTGTGTGCCGCCAAGCGCGATGGTCTCCTCAATTTTTTTGTCCATCTCGTCGAATGTAATGACATAAGAGTCATCGTCCTTCTCCGTGCGATAAAACGCGCAAAATTTGCAATATACATTGCAGACGTTGGTGTAGTTGACGTTGCGGTCAATATTGTAGGTGACCATTTCGTTGCCGCGACCGTTGTAAACTGTGGCCTTGGCAATCTGACGACGACGGTCGGCGAGCGAGCCGAGTTCTTCCAACGGCAGTTTGTAAATCCGCAGCGCTTCGGCAGCATTAATGCGCGCGCCAGTCCAAACTTTTTGCAGCAAATCGTCAAGTGATGCGTCGTAAATCACAATGCCAGTTTAGCGCGTCCGTGCCATCGAGACAAGCCACACAAAAACAATCCAATTTTGCCTGAAGCTTTATTGTTTTCCGCTAGGGCAAACTTGACTGGATTGTCCTGCGGTTTATTCTCCGCCCTTCATGAAAAACTCGGCAATCAGGGCGGAATGGACGGTCGCAGGAATCGTGCTGCTGGTCGGCCTGTTGTTTGCGGCTTTCACCGGACACATTTGGGAGGATTATTGGATCACTTTTCGCGCCAGCCGCAATCTGGCCACTGGCAACGGCCTCGTCTATACTCCCGGAGAGCGATTGCACACTTTCACTTCGCCTCTGGGAACGCTTCTTCCGGCGGCCTTAAGCTGGCTCACTGGCAATCAATCCGACGAACTGGTTCTCTGGTTTTTCCGCTTCATCAGCCTCGCGGCGCTGGCTGGCGGCATCGTCCTTCTTTTCCGCATGATGCAATCCCTGCAACTGCGCCGCGTCTCCTGCTGGCTCACGGTGGCGTTGATCGGACTCGACGCAAAAATTGTGGATTTCAGCATCAACGGCATGGAGACCGGGTTGCTCATTTTTTTTCTGGGGCTGACAATTCATGGCCTGATCGTGGCCGGGTCGCGACAGATGTGGCGCATCGGCGTTGGATGGGCGGGCTTGATGTGGACGCGTCCGGACAGTTGCATTTACATCGCAATCCTCGGCGTGGGAGCGCTGCTTTTCCTGTCCGGCAAGAACTCCGGCAAATCGCCGATTGCGTGGGGCAAATTGCTTGTCGGAGCCGGTGTGATTTGTGCCGCCCTGTATTTGTGGTGGTTCGTTTGGGCTTGGTGTTATTACGGCTCGCCCATTCCTCACACCATCATCGCCAAGGCGGCAAACAATCCGTATCTCATCCCGTTGGATTTCATCACGAGTTTGCTGAAATTTCCTTTTTCAATATCAAGCCTGCAAGTCATTTTCCTGCCGGGCTATTCAGACCACGGTGGATGGCCTCGAATCCTTGTCTTTGCCAACTGCGCTCTCGGCTTGCTCGCCTCGTTTGCATGGTTGATTCCCGGATTGCACCCGCAGACTAAACTGTTCTCGCTCGCTTTCCTTCTCGGCAACTTTTATTTGACTGTTATTTTGAAATACTTTCCTCCGTGGTATCTGCCGACGGTTGAAGTGTTCGGTTATCTGACCGCCGGACTCTTCTTCGACCAGTTGCTTTGCGTGCTGCACAAATTGCAACAACAGCGCTGGGCTGGTAGATGGCTTTGCCATCTTCAAAAGGTCCTGCGCTTATCCGCCGTCGCACTTATCATCGGACAGGCGGCGGTGACGGTCTGTGTCGCGCGGCAATTGCAGGTGCAGCAGCAGCTCATCGAAAACGGCGTGCGCCGCCCCATCGGCCTATGGCTGCACGACCACGCCCGGACGCCGCACGACACCGTGATGTTGGAACCGCTCGGCTACATCGGTTATTATTCAGGCCTGAAGATGCTGGATTATCCTGGCCTTGCCTCCAAGGAGATGGTCGAGGCCCGCAAACGCCTGGGGCCGACCAAAGAAAATCTGGCATATCTCGAACTCAAGCCCGACTGGGTCGTGTTGCGCCCTTGGGAAAGTCAGGGTGGCATTTATGTGGAAATTGGCGGCCTGCGCAAATACTACGAACTCGTCAAGGTCTTTGACGCCACGGACAAGATCAACGCCGTCCGCTGGCTGCCGGGCCGACCTTATGTTGAATTTGACGAAACTTTTGAAATCTACCATCGCAAGGCGGACATCAGCACCAATTCTCCGGATTGAAACCCGTCGGCAGCCACCCGCGAACGTCCCGCCAAAAGTGCGCCACTTCTCTCAACCGACTGTGCCACGGTGGCGCAGTGGCACAACTTTTCCTGCGTTCCATTCGGCTTAAATCACCAAATTCCAGTTGTTTTTGAAATTATAATTATTTTCCTCTGACGGCATCATTATTGCGTTGGATCTGGGAGCAGTTAATCCAATTAAAATAAATTTTTATGGCAAAAGTATTAGGCATTGATTTAGGCACGACGAACTCCTGCATGGCGGTCATGGACAGCGGCGAGCCGCTCGTGCTCGAAAATTCCGAGGGCAAGCGCACGACGCCGTC
>PKZR01000272.1:3321-4562 GCA_003133815.1 Limisphaerales bacterium
GCGATTGAAGTCGAAGTGAACGGCAAGCCGAAGCAATTTTCGCCGCAGGAAATTTCCGCGATGATTCTTTCCAAACTGAAAGCCGACGCTGAAACGCGCCTTGGCGAAAAGATCACGCAAGCTGTCATCACCGTTCCCGCTTATTTCAACGACTCGCAACGTCAGGCCACGAAGGACGCGGGCAAGATCGCCGGTCTCGAAGTTTTGCGCATCATTAACGAACCTACGGCGGCCTCGCTCGCTTACGGCCTCGACAAAAAGAAAGACGAGAAGATCGCCGTCTACGATTTGGGCGGCGGCACGTTTGATATTTCCGTGCTCGAAATCGGCGACGGCGTGTTTGAAGTGAAGGCCACGAACGGCGACACGCATCTCGGCGGCGACGACTGGGACAACACGCTCATGGATTGGATTCTCGATGAATTCAAACGCGAGTATAACATGGATCTCCGCAAGCAACCGGACGCACTCCAGCGCATCAAGGAAGAAGCCGAAAAAGCCAAAATCGCACTCTCCAGCTCGCAGACTTACGACATCAACTTGCCGTTCATCACGGCGGATGCGACCGGGCCGAAGCATATCCAAAAAACTTTGACCCGCGCGAAGATGGAACAGCTCACAGACAAATTGTTCGAGCGCACCATCGGGCCGGTGAAAGCGTGCTTGAAAGACGCAGGCATTGAAGCGTCGAAGATTGACGAACTCGTGCTCGTCGGCGGTATGACCCGCATGCCGCGTGTCGTCGAAGTTGCGCGCTCGCTCGTCAACAAAGCGCCGCATCAAGGTGTGAATCCTGATGAAGTGGTTGCGATTGGCGCAGGCATTCAGGGCGGCGTGCTCAAGGGCGAAGTCAAAGACGTGCTCTTGCTCGACGTGACGCCGCTTTCGCTCGGCATTGAAACGCTCGGTGGCGTGTTCACGAAATTAATCGAACGCAACACCACGATTCCGGCGCGAAAATCGGAAATTTTCTCGACCGCGTCGGACAGCCAGCCGGGCGTGGAAATCCACGTGCTCCAAGGCGAACGCCAGTTCTCCAAGGACAACAAGACGATTGGACGTTTCAATCTCGCGGACATTCCGCCGGCACCGCGCGGCGTGCCGCAGATCGAAGTGACCTTTGACATTGATGCGAACGGTATCTTGCATGTTGCCGCGAAAGATCTCGGCACGGGCAAGGAACAAAAGATCAGCATCACGGCCAGCAGCGGTCTCTCGAAGGAGGAAGTCGAGAAGATGCG
>PKZR01000006.1:0-1100 GCA_003133815.1 Limisphaerales bacterium
GGCGCTGGGAGCGCTGGGAGTTGGCCTGATCGCCATTCGCACGTTCAAACGGCGGAAATAACCGGATTTAATTGTGAATGAACATTGAATTTCGGACATCATCATTTGATTTCAGGTTTTCGATTTGCGTTTTGGTAACGATGCAAATTGAAGTTCTTCATGATCCCAAAGTTACTCATTCCAAATTCACCGGGTCTCTCGGTCATCCCCTGACCAATTGACCCGGTCACCTTTTTAAACAGATTCACAAATACGATTCAAAATTACTTGGCTGCAAGGATACCTTGCAAAAGCCATAATTCAGTTGGTTTTAGCAAGTATTTGGCACATTTCGGGTCTGATTTCCGCGTTCTGTATTAGACCCTGTAAATATATTAACAGAACAGATTATGCGACGTTTCCTAAAAGACAATCTGCCGTTGGACAACCACTGTTCAAATGGGAAGTCGTTGACCAGCAAAAAATTTTAAACTAAGCAGTAACAAGCGTAGATTGCTTAAAGTTATAAACCCTCCAGACCTATTTTCTCATGAAAAAGACTCAAATAATTCAAATCATCGGCTTGTTCTTGATGGCTGGCGCGTACAATCTGCAAGCTGCCAGCGGTAGTTGGACTGGCATCACCGACGCCACCTGGGCAGGAGCCAACTGGAGTGCATCACCGGTTCCAGGCACCGGGGATACGGCCACATTCAATGGCACCGGGAATGGCANNGCTTATACCATTGGCACCGGAGTAGCAGGCAGCGAGACGCTCACGAACAACGACAGCGGCGCAATCACGATGAACTCTTCTGTGGCCAACAACGAGCTGTTCAATTCGGCGATTGTACTGGGCCTCGATGCGACAGCGAAAAGCTACAGCTTTGTCAACAACAGCGGCAGCACCCTGACTTTGGCGGCCAACATTTCCGGCGGTCCGGCGGGCGGGACGGCTGGCATCAAGACGCTGACCGTTGGTGGAGCGGGCAACATATTTTTCGGCGGGAATCTCAACAAGGGAAGCGCGAGCAACATCAACCTGGCCAAAACCGGCTCCGGCACATTCACCGTCAATCCCGCGAGCAATGTGGGTTCTGCCTCCGGTACCGTCGCCATCA
>PKZR01000006.1:1165-5687 GCA_003133815.1 Limisphaerales bacterium
TTCCGCAAACGCTCGGATCGCAAACGATGTTCGTCGGGCCGGCCACAATAGGTGCGGCCAATGCGACGGTGGCGGCCACGGCGACGATTACGACCACCTACATCGGCACGGGAAATAACAATCAAACCGTCGGCACTGGCACCAAGGGCTTGCTTTGGAATGGCACAACCCGCTTAGCCATTGCCACCGTTGGTCTTTATGATTGGGCGAGCACATCATTAGCGGCGGGCGGCGCTGGCACGAGTCCTTACACGATCATCGGCGGCAGTCAGGTCAGTGGTTTTTATACCACCATTTCTGGCACTTGGGCCAATGCTGATGATAACGTCGATATGACGGGAAGCGTCGCGGCAACTGGTGCGACTCCTTACGCGGATACTGTCCGGTTCAACACGGCAGCCGCACTTACGCTCGGCGGCGGTTCGGCGCATGGTCTCTTGGTCGGCGGAATTTTGGTCACGCCTAATGTGGGCGCTAACAATACTTCAATTGTTCCTGGTAATGGCTGGATTGCCTCAAGCGCTGTGGCGAACAATACTACTTACCCGATAGATTTCTATCAAAACAACACTCTTGGCGAGTTGGTAATATCTTCCCCGATTGGCGATTACGGTGGCACGGGCAGAACGACTACTTATGTTCAGGGCGGGCCTGGCACGGTGGTGCTTTCAGGAGTAAATACCTACACGAAACAAAGCTATCTGAACAGTGGCGTTACGGTCATCAGCGCCGACTCCGGTTTGGGAGCAGTCGCGTCGGGATCGCAAGTGAATTTGAATGGCGGCACGCTGTTAAGCACGGCGAGCATCACTTTGGACAATGCCGGGAACAACAAGCGCTTGGTCGCTGTTGGCAGTGCGGGTGGTGGCTTGGCGGCGGCAGCCGGGCAGACGCTGACCGTTGACGGTCAGGTCACCGGAGTGGCCGGGCAAGCACCGCTGGTCATCGGCATTCCAGCTTCAAGCGCCAATGGCAACGTGGCGGGCTTGGTGCCGGGCACCGGCGGCATCGCCCAAGGATTGGCTGCCAACACGGCCAACACGACGCCGGTATATGGAACTGGCACGGTGGTCTTGAACTACCCAAACGGGGCGAATGGTAACTCAATTTATAATGTCGCAATTGTCGGCGGGGCCACCTTGAACATCAACAGCCAGTATGCCTTGGGCGGGGCAAATTATAGCAGCCTGTCTTTCAACAGCGGCACGTTGCAATACAACACGACGCTGGCGACCGGCGCGGCGGGAACAGCTTTGGATATCAGCGGTGCGCCGGTCACATTTACGGGCAATGGCACCATTGACATCAACGGCAAGACGCTGGCTTACGCCAACGCCATAGGCAACAGCGGTAGCGGGCAGTTGACCGTCACCAATTCCGGTTCGGGCGGCGGATTGTATCTGAACGGCGGCAGCACGCACACCGGCGGCACGGTTGTGAGCAGCGGTGCCATACTGGGCGGGAGCGGGACGATTGGCGGCAACGTGACGGTGAACAGCGGCGGCAAAACGCAGCCCAGCAGCGGTACCGGCGCAACAAACACCATCAGCGGGAATCTAACTTACAACACAGGATCCCAGGCCAATTTCAATTTGAGCAGCACCTACAACGGCCCTAATGACCAGATTGTTTTGAGCGGCAACAGCAAGACCTTAACGTGCGGCAGCGTGTCGGTCGGCATCAACTGCGGCGCAAACCTGGATTTGGCGAATGACTATGTGCTTTTCAATCTGACGGGCAGTTCGCCTACCATATCCGGCAGCTTCACGGCCACACCGACCTGGCTGGGAACCACGCCGAGCGGTGCCGCCTTCTACAGTGTAGTGGTTACCAACGGCAACGAGGTGGTGCTCCATTATGCGGGCTTGACGCCGCCGAGCATTTCGGCCAGCAGCGCCACCCCCTCAACGGCGGTTCGCAATCAAAACAATGTGGTTCTTAGCGTGACGGCAGCGGGAAATGCCGGTGCTACGATCACCGGTGTTTCGGTGAACTTGTCGCCTATCAGCGGTTCATCTGCGACTTTGACGCTGACAAGCGGCAATTCCACGAGCGGCACATGGACGGGCACCATCACCGTTCCAGCGGGAAGCGCCGTGGGAGCATTAAACCTGGTGGCGACCGCCACGGATAACAATGCCAACACTGCGGCGGCAAATATTTCCCTGACCGTCAATGCCTCGACGGAGACCTGGGATGGCGGAGATTTTGGCACCAGCGGGAACTGGAGTGACAACAGCAACTGGGCGAGCACCTATGCGCCTGGATTGGTTGGCGATACCTTGGTGTTTGACGGCACCACTGGCCTGACGCCAACGATGGACAATAGTTACAACGTCACCGGCTTGAGTTTCCCCAGCACAGCCGGGAACTTCACCATCGGCACCTCCAGCAGCACCTTGACAATAACTTCCAGCGGCGTGGCCAACAACTCGGCCAACGCACAGACGTTGAACGTGCCGGTTTCCTTGACGACGGCGGCGCAAAGTTTGAGCGCGACGGCCGGCAACCTGACGCTGGGTTCCACCGTCAATAACGGCGGCAATCTGTTGACCGTGGCTGACGGCGGGTTTAACACCACGATCAGCGGGGCGATTTCCGGGAACGGCGGTCTGACCAAGACCGGTGCGGGCACCTTGGCGCTCGCCGGTGCGGGCAGCTATGTCGGGAGCACGCTGGTCAGCGGCGGCGGCGTGACGTTGAATTCGGGCGGCACCATCAACTATGCCAGCGGCAACCCCGCCTCGGTCACCATCAACAACACCGGCACTATGACGGTGAACACGGGTGCCACGGTCACTTCCGGCACCACGGCCACGAGCCAGATTATTGTTGGCAATACCGTCGGCAACTCGATCTTGAACATCGCCGGTGGCACCGTGAACGCCAATGCGACTGCCATACTGCCAGTCGGCAACGTGTCGGGCGCGAATGGTTTTGTTTCCCTGACGGCCGGCAACTTGAATATCGCCGCATCGGAACTGCACGTTGGCAATGTGACGGGATCTTATGGCGCGTTTGACTTGAGCGGCAGCGGCGCGCTCACGGTGCCGGCAAACTCCCCGGATGGCTACATGGCCGTGGGTGTGGTTGGCGTGGGTGTTCTGAATATGACCAGTGGGATGATCAGCAACAATGCCCAATACTTCTCCCTCGGTAATCAAGGCGGCGGAACTGGGGTGATGAATGTCAGCGGCGGCCTCTACATTAGCAACAAGGGTCTCCATGTGGGCGACCGCAGCACCGGCATTTTGAATGTGTCCGGTTCGGCGAATATCAACTTGACCGGTGGCCCGCTTGATTTTGGTCTCAGTGGCTTCACTTCGGTTGGCACGGCGAACCTGCTGGGCGGCACAGTGACGGCAAACAATGTTGGGGTGGCTGGCACCAGCACTTCCCGGTTGAATTTCAACGGCGGCACGCTGAAAGCCAGCGCGGCCGGGACTTTCCTTGCCGCCGCAACCTTGACCGCAGCGACCGTCTATGCTGGCGGCGCAGTGATTGATGACGGCGGCTTTGCCATCACCAACGGGCAGGCCTTGCTCGCGCCCACAGGCAGCGGCGTGAACGGTATCACGGTGGCGACCGGTGGTTCGGGTTATTTGGACACGCCGGTGGTCACCATCAGTGGCGGCGGTGGCGTTGGGGCCACGGCGGTGGCGATTATTTCGGGCGGTTCAGTCACCGGCTTCACGATTACGAGTCCGGGCACGGGTTACACCTCTGCACCCGCAGTGACGCTCTTTGGCGGTGGTTACAGCGTGGCCGCGACATCTCCAACGGCCACCACCGCAGCCAATACCAGCGGTGGCCTGACCAAGCAGGGCGCGGGCACCCTGGCTTTGACCGGAGCTAATACCTACAGCGGCAAAACGGCTATCAATGTCGGCACGCTGGCCTTGGCCGCAAGCGGTTCGCTGGCCAGCTCACTTATCAGTGTGGGGAGTGGTGCCACATTTGATGTCAGCGGTTTGACGGCGTTGCCATATACCTTGGGCAATGGCCAGACGTTGAGTGGCAGCGGCGTGGTGACCGGTGCGGTGGCAACGGCCTCCGGTGCGGTGCTCGCCGCAGGCAGCGCCGGCGTTGGCACGCTGACGTTCAACAACAACCTGACCTTGAACGCGCAATCAACGAACAACTTTGTGGTGACGATGGCAGGCGGGCCGAGCAATGGGATTGTAGTGGCGGGCGCGCTGACGATCAACAGCAGCGTGATCAGCATCAGGTCGGGCACGGCGTTGCATCACAGCACCAATACGCTGTTCAACTACAGCGGCGGCAGCGACAGCGGCACGTTTAATCCGTCCGTGGTGTTTGATGTGGCGCCTCCGGGTGGTGCTGCGATAGTGGACACCGGTACCCTGATTCAACTGGTTGTGTCGAACATGCCGCCGGTGGCAGGAGGGAGCTTTACGAACTACGTGACGCTCGGGCAGCCCTCGACGGTGCAGATTGTCGGCGGCAAGTACACGCCGACGGATGGGGATGGCGACGCGTTGAGCATCACCATCACCGGAGC
>PKZR01000358.1 GCA_003133815.1 Limisphaerales bacterium
GGCGCGCAGGTTGAAAATCTCGCCGGCAACGGCGACGTGCATGAACTCGCCGCGCAATTCGACAATGACATCCGTCGGAGCTGGCCTCTGGCCGAGGTTGGTTTTTGCGTGACGCTTTCCGGAAAAATCCTTTCGCCGCCGCCGAATGGCAGGCCCGAGGCGCAGATGTTCCGCCTGGACAACAGCGACTTTCTCGGAAATCTCGAGGCCGTCGAGGTTTATTGGAACGGCGTCAACACCAGCGGCAACAACAACGCTTCGAGTTTCACCCGCAATTCGTCCAGCCAGCCCTCTTTGGCGATCAACGGCAACGCCACAGAATCGTCTTTGGATTTCGGCGGTTCAACCTTGGGCCGTCTTAATCCGGCGGCGTCTCAAACAACGGTTGGCGGCGGCGTGCCGGAACAAAAACAATCGCTGCAGACATTTGCATCAGCCGGCACAGCATCTGAATCTTTGCCGCAAGCCAGCATGAAACTTGCCGGTTCCACCGAGGGGACACCGCAGCAGCGGAATGAATTTGCGTTTGCCAAGGAATCGGACGCGCCCGCGCCCGCCGCAGCCATGCCGCCGCCGGGAGCGGCTCCCAATAGCGCCGTCAGCGGGCAAATTCAGGATAAAATCGTGTCTGACGACACGCAAAAAAAGGATGGCGCCACCCAGTTGCCGGCACAAAACATATTTAATTATAAAGCCGCGCAGAACCGCGCCGTCAGCCCGCAAAGCCAGGCTTATCAAATCGTTGACAAATCCATGCCCCAAGGCGCAGCAGAAACCCGGCAAAACAATCTGTCCAAAGTTGTTCCCGCCGAGGCCGAGTTTGCCCAGCTCATCGGCAATCAAACCGACGGAATGCTCGCGCGCTTTTTGCAAAACAAATTGAATCTCATGTTCTGGCATCGCTTGAGCACCCAGCCGGATTTGATCTTCGGCGCGAAATTGAATTTGAACCGCGTCGTGGACGGATTGCGCGGGCTTATGCAGCCCGATCCTGCACTACAGGATGAGATTTGCATCGCGATTCTCGACGACAACGCCAAGCCCGTCGCATTTTCACGATCGAAATTTCAGTCCAGTTGGAAGCGTCCGTTTGTCGCCACGGAAATCGGCGATGCGCTGCCGCATTGGGAGGTTGCCGCCTATCTGGCGGACCCCGCCGCGCTCACGCGGGCCGCATGCATTGCCAACATCACCATCGGCCTGCTTATCGCCGTGCTCGTGCTGGCCATCATCACCGGCAGCTGGCTCATTGTCAGCAATTTGAATTCCGAACTGACTCTCGCGCGGCAAAAAACGGATTTTGTCAGCAACGTATCGCATGAATTGAAAACGCCGATCACCTCGATCCGCATGTTTTCCGAACTGCTGGCCGAGGGCCGCGTCACGGATTCGACGAAACAACGTTCCTACTTGAAAATCATCACGGCGGAAACGGCCCGGCTCACGCGGCTCATCAACAACGTCCTTGATTTCTCGCGCATGGAACGCGGCGAAAAGAAATACAATTTCCAACCGTGCGATCTGACGGACATTGTGCACTCAACGGCGGAGACGTTCCGCCCGCATCTTGAGGCCAGCGGATTCAAGTTTGATTGCGAGCTGACGCCCGCATCCATCTCCGTTCGCGGCGATGCCGACGCACTTTCACAAATCATCGTCAATCTTCTGTCGAACGCGGAAAAGTATTCCAACGGCGGGAAGGAAATCACGTTGCAGCTGGCGCAAAAGCAATCGCCATTGCCGCACGCGGAAATAAGGATCCTGGACCGCGGTTCCGGCGTGCCCCGCGGCAGCGAGGAAAAAGTGTTTGAGAAATTTTATCGCGCACATGATTCGTTGAGCAGCGGCATCCAGGGTTCGGGGCTGGGATTGACGATTGCGCGCCAAATTGCACGGGCACATGGCGGCGATGTGGTCTGTGAACAGCGTGAAGGGGGAGGAAGCTGTTTCAGCCTTCGAATTCCCCTGACAGAAAAACCGGCATGAAAACCAAAATTTTGATCGTGGAAGACGACCCGCACATTTTGCTGGGGCTGGAAGAGGTTTTGAAAAGCGAGGGTTATGAAACCGCCTCGTGCAATCGTGGCGATGAAGCTGTTGCCGCGGCCGTCAAACTTCAGCCGACGCTCATTGTTTTAGATGTGATGCTTCCGGGTGCAAGCGGCTATGACATCTGCAAACAACTGCGTGCGAAGAAAATCTCCACGCCAATTCTCATGCTCACCGCCAAAGGCCAGGAAATTGACAAAGTCATCGGCCTCGACCTCGGCGCGGACGATTATGTCACGAAGCCATTTGGTGTGCGCGAACTGCTTGCACGGATCCAGGCTTTGTTGCGACGGACCGGGAACGCCAGTGAAAAGAATTATTCCTGCGGACCGTTCAAAATCGGCTCCGCCACGATCGATCCGAAAACATTTCAAATCAGGCGCGGAAAGATGGTCGAGGAACTTACGGCCAAGGAGTTGAAATTACTCCAGATTTTCCACGCACACGCCGGTGAAGTGTTGTCCCGCGATAAATTGCTGAACGAAATCTGGGGTTATAATTATTACGGGACAACGCGCACGCTGGACCAGGTGATTGTTCATCTTCGCAAGAAACTGGGCGACAACGAACCCAAACATCTGCTGACCATTCACGGCGTCGGTTACAAGCTCGCCGATGAAACAATTACAACCGCCCTATGAAAACATTTTTTCGAAGCTGCCTGGTGGATTTTGCCAAAATCCGAATTTTTGCAATTCTCCTTGCGACCACAGCCGTCTCCTCAAGCCAGCCGTCAGCCGCAGACTATGCCACCAACAAAACCGTTGCGGAAAACTTTTACACCGAAGGTTCCTACGCCAAGTCCGGCGAAATTTACAGCAAGATGGATGTTTCATCGCTTTCGGAAGCAGATGCGCGGTGGGTGGATTTTCGGATGGCCGACACGCAATGGCGCTCCGCCGCCGCTACTGACAATTCCGATCCGACCAGGCTGGACGAGGCGCGTGACAATCTCGAAAAGCAAATCCGCGACCTGACCCGCGAAGAACAGCATGACCGCACCTGGGTCGAAGTTCAGGAATCGCTCGGCGACTTTTTTTGGACCCGCCGCAACAATTACAACTGGTATAATGACTGGAGCAGCGCGTGGCCCCATTATCAGGCCGCACTTGACTGGTGGGCGGGGCAAAGCGACCTGGAATTTGCGCGCGCCCATTATCTGAAAATCATCTGGCGCATGTCGCAAACGCCGAACGGCTCCGGGCCGGATTTTTACTGGGGCAATCGCGTTCCTCTTGAGTTTTTTGAAAATGCGGCGAAGATCGCCCAGACCGACGAAGACAAGGCGCACGCACATTACCTGATTGCGATGACGTTGCGGGAACAGGGTGATTGGGCGCAACGCGTCCGTTTGCCCTCAGAATTTGAAGCCGCCATCAAAGCCGGCAAGAGAACGGATTGGTATGATGACGCCCTTTTTAATTACGCGCAGTGCATGGAACAAAACGGCCAGCCGACAATGGATAAAAATGGCAACTGGTCGTCGCAGCCGGATTATGTGAAGGCGCTGGAGCTGTACCGTCGCCTGATTGGAGAATTTCAGAAAGGCGAGTCGCGTTATTGGGATCAGGCGCAACAGGAAATGGAAAACATCACCGCGCCGCAGGTCAACGCAAGCGTGCAGAATATTTTCCTGCCCGGATCGGAAATCCAGTATTTCCTGGACTGGCGCAACGTGAAAAGAATCGAGTTCACGTTGTATCCGGCTGATTTGAACCGCGCCGTAAATTTCCCCGCCGAGGCACAGAATCAACAGGACTGGCTTCAATCCATTGATTTGAGCAGGCTGGAGAAAATAAAATCATGGACGCGCGACACGCACGATGCCGGAAATTATTCGCCAAGCAATGAAGTGGTCCGGCTCGATGAAAAATTGAAGCCAGGCGCCTATGTGCTTGAAGCCAAAGGCGGCGGCAAAAGTTCGCGCGAATTGATATTGGTCACCGACAACGCGATGGTTTTGAAAAATTCCGGACGGCAGGCGCTTGTTTATTTTTGCAACGCCATTGACAGCGCGCCCGTAGCAAACGCCCCTGTGAAACTATGGGAAAGCTGGTGGGCCGACAATGAGTGGCATTCCCGCTCATTTGATGGAAGCACGGACACAAACGGCATTGCCGTTTTCAATTTGGAACGCAAGCCGGACAATAACATGTCGCTATTTGCCAGCGCAGTTCGTGATGACCGTCAGGCGTTCAGCACCGGCAATAATTATTGGACGCGTGAAGATTCCGATGCCTGGCGCATTTATGCCTTCACCGATCGTCCGGCATATCGTCCAAAGGAAACGGTTAATTGGAAATTCATCGCGCGGCGATACGACGGATCGGTTTATGCGACGCCCGGGGACGAGACTGTTGAATTTGAAATCAGCGATCCGCGAGGCACTAAGGTCAAGTCTGATAAAATCAAGTTAAACGAATTTGGAAGCGCATGGGGTTCGCTTGATTTGACCGACAAAATGCCTTTGGGCGAATACCGGGTGACATTTTGGGACGAAGGCCGCCACAACGAAATTGGCGGCGCGACATTGTTCAGGCTTGAAGAATATAAGCTGCCGGAGTTCAAAGTGAACGTGCAGACGCCGGAGGAAAATGGAAAAAAGAAAACCTTTCGGCTTGGTGATACGGTCGAGGCCGCGATACAGGCTGATTATTATTTTGGCGGGCCGGTGGCCAACGCCAATGTTGAAGTTCTCGTTCACCAAAAACCGTTCCAACATTTTTGGCATGAACCTCGCCCGTATCCGTGGTTTTACGATGACATGGACAATGGCAATTCACCTTACAGCCGCTGGCGAGGCTGGTATGGCGGCGATCAAATCATCACCAACGCCACGGTCAAAACCGATGCGACGGGCAAAGCCACGATTACGTTTAACACGCCACAAAACGCCCGGCAGGACTACGAATACGACATCGAAGCGCGCGTGACAGATTCATCGCGCCGGGAAATCACCGGCACAGGCAACGTGCGCGTCACCTGCCAGCGTTATTATGTTTATGCAAATCCAGCGCACAATCTTTACCGTCCGCAGGACAAGGTGACGGTGAATTTCAAGGCTCTCGATGCGAATGACGAGCCTTTGCAAACTGAAGGAACCGTCAAAATCACGCGCGATTATTGGTATGAAATCTGGATTACGCCCGACGGCCATGAAGTGAAGGGAGATGAATTACAGCGACTTCAAACTGAAAATAAAATCTGGCCACCCGCGCCGGCAAGGCCGGATCAAAAGGACTGGCGATTGAAATTTCGCGGCTACGAACATGACGACGTTCTTACGCAAGGTTTGAAAACCGACACGAACGGCGAGGCAGAGATATTTTTCACGCCGGAACGCGAAGGTTATTATAAAGTGACATGGTCGGGCGAAGATGTTTTTACGAACCAGCCGCCTCAGTTGATCAATACCGACACAACAGTCTGGGTCGCGAAAAATTCCACGACAGAACTCGGCTACCGCACCGGCGGAGTGGAAATCATCGCGGACAAGGACACATTCCGCGTCGGCGGCACAGCACCGGTGATGCTGGTCACGCCGGAAACGGATCGTTATGTCCTGTTCACCGTTGAAGGCCAGGATCTTTATCATTACCAGCTTGTTCATTTAGACGGCACGGTGAAGCTTGTGAACCTGGCCGTGGACGAAAAATATGCGCCTAATATTTTCCTCGGCGCAACACTGGTGGACGACCGGCAGATTTTCACTGACACGAAACAAATAGTCGTGCCGCCAGTGAAAAATTTCCTGAACGTCGAGGTGAAATCCGACCGCGCGCAATATCAGCCGCGCGACGAAGGCACGCTCACGGTGACGACGAAAAATGACGAAGGCAAGCCGGTTTCCGCCGAAGTCGCGTTGAGCCTCGCGGACGAATCGGTTTTTTACATTCAAAATGATTACGCAGGCGATCCGCGACAATTTTATTTCGGCACCAAACGCACCGAGCAGATCCAGACGCAAAGCACGATGAACCAGAAGAGCTATGCGCGGCTCGTCGAGTGGGAAAACAACCAGTTGATTGACGATGATCAAAAATTGCGGTTGGAAACAGCAAATCGAGAACGGGACATGCTATCCACGAATGCAGTTCTTATTGCAGATACTTTTGATGATGAGAAGCAAAAGGATGGATCGGCAGATGGATTCGGTGGAGGTGGTGGCGCTGGAGGATTGAGGTATGTCACAGCATCAGGAGCATTTGGCATTGGCGGAAGCACTTTTGCGGTTAATGCAATGCCACTTGAAGCACCGGCCGGCGTGCCTATGCTTGGCGATATTCCAATGGCAGGAAATCTGTCGCGGGCAAAAGCACCCAATGGACGATTTCCCGGAAATCCTTCCGCCGGCGAAGAACCTGCCGTCGTTGTGCGCAGTGATTTTCGTTCCACGGTTTTCTGGCAGCCGAACGTTCGCACGGACAAAAACGGCACAGCAACGGTTAAAGTAAAGTATCCCGATTCGCTCACGAGCTGGAAAGCCACTGCTCGCGCCGTTTCGCAGGCGAACCAGTTTGGCATCGCGGACACAACCACGCGCACGAGACAGCCACTCATCGTCCGGCTTGAAGCGCCGAGATTTTTTGTCGTGGGCGATACGGTGACAATTTCCGCAGTCATTAATAACAACACGGAAAACGAAATGACCGTCCAGCCTGCGCTGGAATTGGGCGGTGTTCTTTCAAATATAAAACTTGATCCGGCAGCGGCATTGAAAGTTCCGGCGAACGGCGAAGCGCGCGCGGATTGGACGTTGAAAATCTCGCAGCCCGGCGACGTGAAACTGAAAGTCACCGCGCGAGGCGGCGGATTTGCCGACGCGATGGAAAAAACATTTATCGCTTATGAGCACGGCATTGAAAAATTCATTTCCAAATCCGGCAAAACGCGCGACGACGATACGACGGTGGAATTGATTTTGCCGCATGAGCGCAAAGTGGATTCCACTACCCTCAAGGTTCAAGTCACGCCGAGCATGGCCGTGACGATGCTCGATGCGCTGCCCTACTTGATCAATTACCCCTACGGCTGCACAGAACAAACGATGAGCCGGTTTCTCCCGACCATCATCACCGCAAAAACGCTACGCGACGTCGGCCTGCAACCGGAAGATGTCATGGGTCGCGTCTTTGGCGGTGTTGAAACCAATTTCGCCGCAGCGACGCATCCGGACGGGAAAAAGAATCTGGAGGACATGAACAAAATGACTCAAGCCGGCTTGGATCGTCTCTACGATTTCCAACATGGAGACGGCGGCTGGGGCTGGTGGAAGGAAGGTGACAGCGATCATTGGATGACGGCTTACGTGGTTTGGGGATTGTCACTGGCGCGCGACGCTGGTGTGGAAATCAAAGAAGATGTTTTGCGGCGTGGCGCGACATATCTCGACGAGCATCTGGTGGATGAAGAGGAAAATCCCGACATGCAGGCATGGATGCTGCACGCATATTCGGCCTACATCATTCCTTATAAGCATAATTCCGGCCTACTGGGCAAATTCATCGTCAAGGGAGAAAACAATTTGTGGAATCGTCGTGACCAGCTCAATGCCTACACGCGCGCGCTTTTTGCACTGGCGGAAAATAATCTGGACAATTTTTCCCATGCAAAAATTCTGGTCGAAAATCTGGAGAATGGCGTTGTTCGCGACGACCGGCCGGATCAATCCGTTCTCACCGGCAGCAATAGCTCAACCCTCAACTCTCAACCCTCAAATATTCTTGGCACAGCGCACTGGGGCAACGACGGCATTTACTGGCGCTGGTCAGACGGCGGCGTGGAGGCGACTGCATTTGCTTTGCGCGCGATGCTGGCGATTGATCCGACGAACGAACTGGTCGAGCCGGTTTCAAACTGGCTCATCAAGAACCGGCGCGGGGCGCAGTGGAACAACACGCGCGACACAGCCATCGTCGTGCTGGCGTTGAACGATTATCTGCGCGCGAGCGGTGAATTGAAGGCGGACACGTCGTTCAAAATTTTTGTGAACGGCACGCAAGTCGCCGAGCGCAAAATCAGCGGCGCGGACATTTTTAACGCGCCGAGCCAGTTTGCAATTGATCCGAAATTGATCCAGGATACGAACGAAATCCGGATTGTCAGTTCGAGCAAGGACAATCGCGCGACGGCGCTTTATTTTTCCGCGAACGCAACATTTTTCAGCACCGAGGAACCCATCGAGCCTGCAGGCAACGAGATTTTTGTGAAGCGCGAATATTACAAGCTTGCCGGCCACCCGACGCTGCTCAAAGGCTACGTTTATGACAAAGAACCGTTGCGAGACGGCGAGACGGTTGCAAGCGGCGACCGCGTCGAGACCGTGCTGACCATCGAGGCGAAGAACGACTACGAATATCTTCTGTTTGAAGACATGAAGCCTGCCGGTTT
>PKZR01000335.1:0-5656 GCA_003133815.1 Limisphaerales bacterium
GAGCGCCGCTACAGGACTTTTGCAGAGGTCTCAAGTTGTCAACCGCCGTTGGCGCTGTTCCGCATGCGTTTCACGGCGGCCCGACAAGCAGTTCCGCTGTAGCGGTTCGCATCACGAGTCTGGGGTGGCTTAGCTTTCTACGCTAGACATCATGCCATACCCAAAGAAAATCGTGCTGCGTTGTCGGAGCGGATATGAGAGCCGTCTTGATTCTTTGGTGGAGGAGTTTATCCAAGACAGTGTTATTTTTGTTGTCTAATCCTGCGATTTAACAAATTTTTCGTCGAGCGTAATTTTTGGGCGCGAATTCAATGAATTCCGCAATTTGAATCCGTGCTGGTTCGTGAAATCCGTGTCTCCGCTTTCTCCTTTTTCCCGCGCCGTTTTTCCGGCACACTCCGCGCGTGGAAACGGCGATAACGGCGATTGTTGTCTTCGCGGGCGCGAGTTTCTTCTTCGCGCTGGCGGAGACGGCGTTGTTTTCGCTCGGCAAATGGCAGGTGGCGCTCCTGGCGGAGAAAAATCCGCGCGCGGGCAAAACCGTGGCCCAATTGCTCCAGCATCCGCAGGATTTGCTCGCCACGCTGGCGCTCGGCAACACTTTCGCGAATGCCGCGATGCTCGCCGTCGCGCTTCGCATGGTTTTCAATGCGCACTGGACGCTGGCGCTGACGATGATTGCTCTGGCTGCGCTCGTGTTGCTCGGTTGCGAGGTTTTTCCGAAGACGCTGGCGGTGCGGAAGCCTGAAAAATGGGCGTTGCGCATCGCATGGCCGCTTTCCATCTTCCAGAGAATATCCAAGCCGCTTTATCGCGCGGCGCAATGGCTGAATGCGGCGCTCTTGAAAAAGGCCGCGTCGCAGGCGGCCGCGCCGGCGGCGATGACGGATGCGGAATATCACGAGCTTCTGGACATGGCATTCCGCCAGGGCACGCTCGCGGAATCGGAAAAGGAAATCATCCTGCAAATCATCAGCCTCGACCAGCGCACGGCCCGCGACGTAATGCGTCCGCGCGGGGGAATGGCGTGCATCTCCGACGACGCGGCGCTGGAGGAGATGATTGCGGCGGCGAAAAAGTTCAAGCACCGTCGCCTGCCGATCTACGACGAGACGCCAGACACCATCGTCGGCATTTTGAACACGCGCGCCCTGCTGCTGGACCCGGCGATCGACCTGTCGGAAGTGATCGAATTTCCTTCGTTCGTGCCAGAGACGATGAACCTGCTGCAACTGTTTCACAGTTTGCAGAAGCAGCGTCGCGGTCTCGCGGTGGTGCTGGATGAATTTGGCGGCGTTGCCGGCCTGGTGACCATGGAGGACATTCTCGGCGAACTGGTCGGGAAAATCCGCGCTGAAACGCAGCCGGAAGGTTTTGTGATGGAAAAAGTTTCTCCGGGCCGCTGGCGCGTGAACGGGACGATGCGTCTTGACGATTTCCGCCGCGAATATCCCGCGCTCGGCGGCGTCGAGGAGGTTGAGACGATGGGCGGTTTGCTGACGCACATGCTTGGCGTGGTGCCGAATGCCGGCGACTCCGCGACATTCCACGATTTGAAGTTCACCGCGCAAATCGTGGACGAACGGAGAGTGCGCGAACTGCTGGTGCAACGGGTGAAATAAATGGGAACTGAAATATTCAACGGACTGGTCATGGCGTTCTGNNGCGCTGAACCGGCTACGCGTGCGTCGGTTGGCGCGCTCGGGCAGGCCGTCCGCAAAGCTGCTGAACGGCTTTCTCGAAAAGCCGGAGAAATTCCTGTGGACAATCCTTGTCGGCAACACGCTCGCCAATTTTCTGATCCTCGGCTTCACGCTCGCGAAAATCCATGAGTGGTTACTCGGCCACACCCTATTGATCGCCATCTGTTTTGGCACGGCTGTTTTTTTGTTCTACGCATTCTTCGACCTGCTGCCGAAGATGCTTTTCCGGGCGCATCCGAACCAGTTGTGCCTGGGCTCGGCCCGAGTTTTCCGGCTCTTGAATTTCATGCTGAGTCCGCTCGTCTCTATCGTGGAGGGCGTTTCGCAGGCGATGTTGCGCGTGACAGGCGGGCAGACTTTTACGGGGCGCCTTTTTGGCAGCCGGGAGGAAATGCGCGCGGTTATGCGCGAATCCGCGTCGCAGTTCACGAGCGACGAACACGCGATGATCAACCGCGTGCTGGATCTGCAAAATTTCAGCGTCCGGCAGATCACCACGCCGCTCGCACAGCTCGTGACGGTAGAATCGCAAATGCCCGTGGGCGTCGCCTTGAACCTCGCGCGCGCGCGGAAATTCTCCCGGCTGCCGGTCTGGGAAACTCGTGATGGAAGGCCGCGCATCGCCGGATTGTTCACGGTGGGTCCGCTGCTTTTCCGGAAGAATCTGGATTTGCAGGAACCGGCGTCGGCGCACATGACGCCCGCACTTTTTTTGGGCGAGGACACGCGCCTGGAGGTTGCGCTGCGCCGGATGCAGCGCGCGGGGGAACGGATCGCCATTGTCCTGGCACGCGACGGTAGGGAAATCGGTGTTGCGTCGTTGGAGGATATTTTGAAGGTCATGTTCGGCGAGGTGAAATTGTGAACGACTTCATTTCAATCGCGCTGAAGATTCTGGCCGTGCTCGCGCTCGTGCTGTTGAACGGATTTTTCGTCGCGGCGGAATTTTCGCTCGTCCGCATCCGAGAAACACAGCTCGACACGCTTGTCACCAAAGGCTGGCGGCGCGCAAAAATGGCGCGACACATTGTCCGCAATCTCAATTCCTATTTGAGCGCGACGCAGCTTGGCATCACAATGGTCAGCCTTGGTCTCGGCTATCTGGGCGAGCCGATTTTTTCATCGCTGCTGACTCCGGTGTTTGGCTGGTTCGGCATGGATTCCTCAGAATGGATCAAAACAATTTCGTTCATCGTCGGCTTCAGCGTGCTGACATTTTTGAGCGTCGTAGCGGGCGAACTCGCGCCGAAATGGCTGACGATCCAGAAACCGTTGCCCATCGCGTTGTGGTCGGCGTATCCGTTGCACTGGTTTTATATTGCGCTGTATCCGTTTAACCGGCTGCTGAACCGCGCAGCGCGATTTCTTCTGGAAAGAACAGGCATTTCGCCGGACGCCAAGGCCGATGGCGGTCATTCGGAGGAGGAATTGCGCCTCGTGCTTGCCTCCGCGCAAAATACGACCGGCGGCCGCAATATCGTCCTTAACGCGCTCGACCTGCGCCACCGCGTCGTGCGCGAAGTCATGCGACCCCGACAGGAGGTCGCCGCGTTTAATTCAGACGCGACTATTGCCGATTGCCTGGCGCTCGCGGAGAGAACCCGCTACTCGCGCTTCCCGCTTTGCGAGGGCGGCAATCTGGACAAGACGCATGGAGTCGTCCATATCAAGGATTTATACGCGCTGCGCGACAAGGCGCGGACGGCGGCGGACTTGTTGATTGCCGCGCGAAAGCTGATTTACGTTCCTGAAACAGCGCGGCTGGAAAGATTGCTGCAATTGTTTCTTGAACGAAAATTGCATTTCGCTTTCGTCGTGGATGAATACGGCGGCACGCTTGGCATTGTCACATTGGAAAACGCTCTTGAATCGCTCGTCGGCCAGATTCAGGACGAGTTTGATGCGGAGGAGATGCAGCTGGTTCACACAAGCGAAAATGTCTGGGAGGTGGCCGGCACGCTGCCGCTGCACGAGATGGAAAAAATCATCGGCACGGTGGCACACGACGAAAGCGTGACGACCGCCAGCGGCTGGCTGACGGAAAAGCTCGGCGGATTTCCGCAGACCGGAAATTTATTGATGGTTGGGAATTTTGAATTGCGCGTGGAGGAAATGGACGGCCCGAGAGTGGCGCGGTTGAAGATCACGAAGCGGTGAAGTGAACTGGAATTGAAACAAAGACAATCAATTTGTTCATTCTCGACAACGCATTGTTCTCAAAATAAGTTTCCAGCAAATTACTTTATGGAAAATCCAACGCACATCATGTTTATTTTCGCTGTCGTAGTTGGTATTTTATACCTCGTAGTTATTGTTGTTGGCTTAATATACAACGCGAAAGTTAGCGGCACTTCCCAAGTCGCGCCGTGGATGCGTCATCTTCGTAAATACCAAGATAATCGGCTAAATGCTGGCTGGCGAATTCAGATGATTCCTTACGATGATCCATCCAAGCCCATGACACCTAATTCGACTGGCGCTTTAGCCTTTTTGCAAGCAATTGGTGTGTTGGGGTTCATCTCCGGAGTTGCCTTGGCTCTCTTCGACAAAACAGAATATATAGAAAATGGGCTAATCATCTCGGTTTTGAGTTTTTCAATTGTGCTCGTAGGATTCTGGCTTAAATCCCGTTCCGACAGAGAAGGATGGGACGTTGCCTCTGGCCGTTGCGTTGACCGCGAAATCAGAAAACTTTGGACTCAATCCGGCGGAGATAGCAGCGGCTGGATTTGGGTTTGGAGAATTGTTTGCGAATATGATTACGTCGGAATCAAATATCGCGTCACGCCAACAGTTAATTGGGCGACTTTCAGTTCAGAGGAAGCGGCCAATAAATTTATCAGCAGCCACATTTCTCCCGACGGCGATTGCAAACTTCGAGTCAACCCAAAGAATCCTTTGCAAACCGAATTGTTTGGCCAAGGCATCAAGGACAAATTGCTTTATTGATAGTGTCCTCAATTAGGCAATCTCACCACCGCGCGCCGCGAATGGCGAAAATGATTGCAACAATCCCAATCACCGCATCCACGGCGGCCGCCGGCCAAAATCCGTTCTGCGCACACGCGATCCCAAAAATCAATATGCCGCCGAGCCAGACGCAGAGCGGATGAAAATCCGGCAGGCTGCGCTTGCTCAATCTTTTGCCAATGAGCGCGGGGGTGATGAAAGCGAGGATCAGCAGTGTCACGATTCCCCAGCCCAGAAAATTCACGAGCGGCGCGCCCTGCCACGCCAGAGGAAATTTCACCGGCGTCCAGAACCAATAATGTTTTATCCGCGAAGCAAACGGGTCGAGCGCGAGGACGAACAACATCGTCAGCGCCGCCGTCAAGCCGATGAGCCAGAAGCCGTAGGTTTTGGTTTTCCGCCATGGCCGCAAAACCAGCCGCGCCACGCCGCGCGAGTTCAAAACCGTAACGATCCAGATTAACGGCACAGCCCATGGCAGTGTTTTGAAAAGTCTGGGACCAAGTTCTCCGGTGAACGTGAACGGGCCGAAGGGAATCCCGCAGGTTGCACCCAGCGCGTGCGCCGCGCCGCCCACGAACGCGANNCGCGTCGGGATTGCCGGGAAGGTGCAGCGACGGTTCAAGAAGTGTCGCAAGCATGAGCGCAAAAGCCGCCGCGAGAAGAGAAACAAGCAGCCAGTGTAACCAGTTGGCCGGCTTTGCGGCAACGGGCGTGGACTGACGTGTGAGCGACGGTGACGGTTGCATCGTTATTTGCCCTTCGTCCACTTCATTGTTGCGCGTTTCATTTCGCGGTCGGAATCTCGTTTCTTGATGTCGTCGCGCCGGTCGAATTCATGCTTGCCCTTGCCGACGCCGAGCGCGACCTTCACTTTTCCGTTCTTCCAGTAAAACGAAAGCGGGATGAGCGCATTGCCCTTGACGGCAATCAGCGCGAACAATTTCCGGATCTCCGATTTGTGCAGGAGCAGTTTGCGCGGC
>PKZR01000335.1:5674-7253 GCA_003133815.1 Limisphaerales bacterium
TCGAGGATGTGGTAATCGCGCCGGGCTTTGTGGTTGGTCACGATGTCGGCCATAAATTGAAACAGCCGGAAGGTTGCCCCTCCGGCTGAAAAAGTAAAAGCGATTCGGTGGGGTGCTTACCGTTTCTTGCGTTTCTTGGCCACCGGGCGCACCAGCGCGACAATCTCCGGCATGTCCCAGCCGATTTTGTCCTCAATGATCTCGCGCAGCGCGATGTCCGCAGCGCCGAGGTTGCCCACGTTGTCAATCAGCGGTCGGCTCATGCCGCCGGCGCCGGAATTCAACTGGCGCACGCGGCGCGACACGAGGTTCACAAGGACGTTCGGGTTGCCAACTTTTTCATTGGCCTTTTTGCAGAGTTCAGCGTTCATGTTTTTTCTATTCAAATCGAGCCGCTTAGCTTAATTGTTGCGCGCCCGAAGGCAACAACAAAAAGCAGGACAGAATCCAGGGGTGTCTTGCGTCAAGGCAGGTCCGGTCAATAATCTGAATTCTCGTTGGCACCCGTCTTGGCGTTTTAGGACAACGACCAAACTCCGTGCTTCAACCATTTTCCGTCACGACAAAATCAACCAATGCTGGCCTTCTACCAGTTGGCAGACAAATCAAGGACGTTTCTGTGGAACAGAAAGCGCATGCCAGTAATAGGCTGACCAGAGGGTGTCGAGCTTGGCATATTCCACATGACCATCAGCCAGAGCTACATTGATTCCACCTGGATATGACGCGGTCGTGTTCACAGCTTTAAGCGCACTGGTAGGATTCAACCCATGCCTTGCAATGCAAATGCGCCACATCATATTGCCTACGGTGCCGTTGTCAGTGCCATCGAATATGTCTGTGGGAGACGCATCTCCGGCAGCGGTGGCAGTTCCTCCATTCGGCCAGCCATCTTCAGCCATGCCGTCCGTGAACATCGGTGTTTGCGATGAGTGCAAGATATTGTCCAGTTTGTTAAAAAACCCGTTGGCTGGGATAGAAGTTTGTTGGCTTGCCCACCGAGCCGGATCGGTGCTT
Source organism: Limisphaerales bacterium (assembly GCA_003133815.1). Taxonomy (GTDB): domain Bacteria; phylum Verrucomicrobiota; class Verrucomicrobiia; order Limisphaerales; family UBA11358; genus UBA11358. The sequence continues at coordinate 6,692 of PKZR01000335.1, forward strand.
GGTGGATTAGGATTTCCGGGCGTATAAATCCATCCGTTCAGCGTGTAACTGCCGCTGTTCGCGCTGGAACCACCGCCGTTCCATGCGCGCGTTGCCGTGCCATTTGCACCAATCGCAAAACCAGGACCGTTTGTGCCGGCAAAAGGACAATAGCTGCATGTAAACACATTAGTTTGAACCGCACCCAGCGTAGGTATCCAATTGCCGGATGTCGTGTCGCGGGCNNTGACCACCAGCAGTTCGATCAATGTGAAACCGTTGCGATAATTATTTTGTGATATAGATTTTGCCTTCATGATGATTTTCGGATTGTTGATTTGCAAAAGACTAATTTTGTAGGCTCTCCCGTCAACCAAATAATTTGTATTCTGGCTTGCGCCTGCTTTGTCCGTTTTCTAAAACATCCGCGCATGTCCGCACCAAAATCTTTCGACCTGAACCAGTTCCTCACTTCGCGCACCGATGCCGTCAACCGCGCGCTCGACAAATTCCTTCCGTCCGAGAAGACCAAGCCCGCCACCATTCACAAGGCCATGCGCTACTCGCTCTTCGCCGGCGGCAA
>PKZR01000324.1:0-5099 GCA_003133815.1 Limisphaerales bacterium
AATTCCTCGGCGACCTCCGTGGAGCCGCCGATCCCGGACGAGGTTTCGTCCCGATAACCCAGATCCAGATTCAATTCCAGCGCAGGCATATCCCAGGCGAAGTGGGCATTGTCGCGAGTGCTATCCACCGTGTAGGAATTGAAGGCATCGTAAGTTCGATAGGTTTGATCCTGAGCGGCGGAAAAGGTGGCGTTGTAGGGCTTGTTGGGCAGCAAGCTGGCCTGTGCCTGATAACGCAGTAAATTGTCGCTCTCACGAAGTGTCGAGGTTGAGCCGGGGCTGTTCACGCTGTCATTGACCCAGCCCCAGCCGTCCTCGCCGCTCAGGTTGAATGAAAGCAAGTTCGGGTGATAGATCGAGCCGCTGGTTTGCAGCCCCACCACCGGGGCTAGGGAAAGTTGTTGGTGCGTGGAACTGACGCCGTTGATCGTTTCATTTTCACTCAATCCTTCCGCTTCCATACCCAAGCTGGCCTGGGGAATGTCCAGACGGAGCCAGCGCGGCTCCACATCCGCCACCTGCGACTTCGCCGCCAAAGCCGTCAGGGTCGAAACCACCGCCGACAGCCACAGTGTCAATCGCCTGGAATAGCGGGGGTTCATTGTGTGGCGGCCGTCTTCTTTCCGTTGGCGTTTAGGAGAAATTTGTCCGTGCCGACATGCGGATCGTGGCAGACAATGCAGGATTTGCCCGCGGCGTTGGCATGACCCTTGTCGGCCTTCAAATCCTTGTCATCGTGGCAGTCTCCGCAAAGTTGCAGGACATTTTTCACGAGCAGCGAATTTTCCGCCGACTGGTGCGGGTTGTGGCACGAAGTGCAATCCTCGACCACGTCATGCTGAAATTTTGCCTTCTCCAGAAAGTTGTCGTGGCAGTCCCAGCACAATGCAGGAGATGTCTTCTTGACGAGATTTTTGTTGTTTGACGCGTGCGGCACATGGCAATCAAGACATTCGCCATCGCTGACAGGCTGATGGACATCCTTCTTTTTGGTGAGGTCGTCGTGGCATTCCGCGCAGGTGTCCTTGACAGACTCCTTCAGCAGGCCCTTGAAATTTGTCGAGTGCGGTGCATGGCAGTCCAGGCAGTCGCCTGACTCAACCGCCTCATGCTTGAACTTCATGTTCGACAGCGGATCGTCGTGGCACGTCAGGCAAAGGTCGTTGCCTTTGGCGACCAGCAAATTCTTGTTTGGAGAGTGGTGGGGGTTATGGCAACTGATGCAATCGCCTTCATCCACCGGCTGATGTTTGACCTTGCCGGCCAAAAAGGTTTTTTGTAGTTCCTTGTGACAATTGAAACAGACCTCTCCAGGCTTTCCCCTCATCGCGTTGGAAAATTCCGATTCATGACACGCGGTGCAGTCGCGTTGCGCGAAGGGCGGGTGCATGACGTCCTTCGGCCTTGGCGGTTGCACTGGAACCTGAACCGGGACATTTGTATTCAAGGTTTGGCCCGTGCCCGCCATCGCCGGTGAATTGGTGGCACCGCCCAGTGGCGGAACTCCGTCAAAAAAAACAGTAAGCCACCTATGGTTTGACTCGGTGCTGCAACCCGCCAGCAGCGTCAGAACGCAAATCAGAAGGCAACATCCTCCGGCCCATTGCCCGGGCGAACGTAAATTTGATTTGGATTGCGGCGGATTCATTCAAGCCCCGCGAAGGTTTGAAATCACGGCGCTTAGGGATTTTTTAAAAATCCATAAACGTTGACCTTTTGCGAACCGAACTGGCTGGTGACCAATATGAGGTACTCACATTGATGTCCGGGCGCCACGTAGTTTTGAAACAAACCGACGTTGTCGTAATCCACCTTCACCACGGCGGGCAAAGACAATTCCCCACGGAGGCTCGCGCCGGGCTGGCCGAAATACAACAGCAGCCGGCCCTCGGCATCGAAAATCTGGACGACCTGCGTGGCCGCGTCCACGACATACTCCAGACCCGTGCGATCCACGGCAACGCCCTTGGGACGGGCGAAAGAGCCCGGTGCCAGGCCGTGCTGGCCGATCGTGCGCAAATATTTTCCATCCAGATCATAAACCTGCACTGAAAAGGCGCCGAGATCCGACACCAGCAGGCGGCCCTGCTTGTCCACCGCCAGGTTTGTCGGGGAATAAAGCTTCCCCTCCTTCGCCTTGGGATCGCGCGGAATCGTGAACAAAAGCTTCTGCGCCGCCTTGTCATAGACCCGCACGCAGTGTCCTTTGAGATCGGCAACGTAAAGACGGTCAGCCGTCACAGCCACGTCACAGGGTTTCATTTCATCCTTCGTTCCTAGCGCTGCAAGATAATTTCCGTCCTTGTCATAGATCACAACCTGGCCGCGTCCCGTGTCAGCCACATAACGCGAGCCGTCTGCGTCAATCGAGATGTTGATCGGCATCAACAGCCGCCCCTCGCCCCGAGGCATAAAATAGCTCGTGCGCTTCTTTGCCAGATCAAAAATCTCCACGGCATTGGCCACCGTGTCACAGACGAAGATTTTGCCGTCCTTGATGGCCAGCCCGTAGGGTTTGACCAGCGAGTTTGGCGCGGCAGGCTTGCCGGTGATAAAATCGGCAAAACTGCTGCTTTTTCCCAGATCACTGCCCGCCGAGAACGAGGTCAGGAACTGCACACGCGGCTCATCGGGCGAGGGCGGGAAAAAAGTGTATGTTTTGGGAGGGGTCTTGGTCGGCGTGGCGCATCCGCTCAACAGCCCCAGCAACACGCCAAAGCCGATGATCGGGATATACCGCCATTGGGTTATTGTTTTCATAGTCAGAATGTTTTTTAATCTTCCGGTCTTCTTTATACAGGAGGTTGGGAAATGCGGCTCAACAGCTTTTGGCTTTCACTAGCCTTAAATTGTCATTGCTTCGACAAGAAATGAGAGATGCCTTCTTCCTCGAATTGCCCGACCCGGAGGCCGTTCCACCCAAAAAGACGGGCTTTGGTCTTTTTCAAACCAAAGCCCGCGTGATTTTGGAACTTTTGGCCGCCTCTTTAATTCACGATGATGGCGTTTGTCACCGTAATGCTCCCGGCCACATTGCTGACCTTGAGGGTGACATTATAGGTGCCGGCATTTGTAAAGGTGAATGACGGATTTGTGTCATAGGAATACACCTTTGACGGGGTTGTCAGGAATGTCCATTGATAATAGACACCAAACCCGCTGGCGCTCGAGTTCGAGAAGTTTACCGTGAGTGGATGCGGTCCCGAAGTGGGATTGGCGGTGAAGCCGGCCGTCGGCAGACTGGCCACGTTGATATAATTGCTGCGAACCAGTGTTTCCGTCCCGCTGGCTGTAGTGCCGGTGAATGTAACGGTGTAAGTCCCAGTGCTGGCATACGTGTTAGTCGGGTTCGCACTGGTCGAAGTATGACCGTCACCAAAGTTCCAATTGTATGAGGTCAAGCTGGCACCCAGGTTGCTGAAAACAACTTTCAGTTGCGGTGCCCCGATAACCGTTTTGGCCGTGAAACCGGCTATCGGATATTGGCTCAACACCTTGGTTTCGGCATCGCTCAACAGGATTGGGATGAAGGTTGGATTATGCACACCCAAGCTGCCATCGTTGCGAACCATGTAAGTGTCGAAACGCGCCTGCAGGATGGCAGCCGGCAATAACAACTGGTTGGCCGATGAAGGACCAGCGTTCGGGATACTCGCCAGCACTCCGGGCGTCGTGTATTCCCAACTGTTTTGCAGGCTGGTGTTGTATGCAGATCCCAGAATGGCTGGCGCCTTGTCAATCGCCCATTGGTTCAACAGAGTAACCAGGTTTTGGATTGTGTTGGTGGTGCTGGCTTGAGTCACCTCCCAGCTCGGCAGGCTCGAGTGGCAAATGACGCAGTTGTAGGTATCTAACTGGAATGTATGCCCGGTGACATTGCCATTGGCTGTCGAATAACTTGGCACATGGCATGTGGCACATTGGTTGGTATTAACTGGATTGCGGGCAACAATGCCGCTGTGCGTGGCATAGAGACCCATGCCATTGTTCACGACGCCATTGGTATAAACAGTTTTCCCATTGGTGGTGTTTAGATAATCCGGCTGGAGTATGCCGATGAGGATGTTGTACTGCACCGAATTATGCGGCGCACGGCTCAAGCCGGTGACGTTTGTGGTCAACCCCACTGTAACCACCGCATTGGTCACGTTGGGAAGAACATTGGTAACTTCAATCCGTCCTAAATCATAAACATTCGTCAGGGTGTAAATCCCGCCATACTGGTTGGTGGTATAGCTATAGCTGTTGGAATAAACTTCCTGGGCAACCACGTTGGTCACAAAAGCGCTGACCACATTGTTGGTCAACAAGCCATAAGCCAGACCATCCCAGCGCGCACCGCGCGTGTTGTGACACTGGCCGCAGACATTGATGTTCGGATTGTACATGCTGGCAAACGTCGTGTTCATGTAATAGGGATTGCCGTTGTTGTCATAGCGCTTGTCCGATTGCGACGGCATCGTGAAGAAGTTCGAGGACCAGGTCGGATTCCGCAATTGGAGTGTCTGTATGTTCGCGACATAGTTTGTTATTCTATTTGTTACCCCGCTGACAATGTTCGTCACATACCGAATGCCATAACCCGACACAAACTGATTGACCTGATGCGGGTCGTGGCAGAGTCCGCAGGTGGGGCCCCAGGAACCGGCGTCGTGGGCTGACGGAAGAATCAGCGCGTTTGTAATGCCGCTCAACCGGGCTTCGTAATCGTCGATCATCGCCAGACGCGCCGCACCCGAGTGGCAGACGCCGCAGCTCGTTTGACGGTCATCGCCCGGATCAACCGACGAACCCGGGACATGGCTGCTGCTGAAAATTCCCGAGGTGGCGTTGGTTACCAGCCCGCCTGTGGAATTCGTGGTGAGGTAATAACCGTAGAGAGTGGTCGGCACTCCTTTGACCGGGGCAACTACGGTATTGGTGTAATAAACCCCGCCTTCAACGCCATAATTTATGGTGTCATTCACCTGTGCATGGAGCGAGGTGCTGTATTCATCATAGGTGGGATGGAAACTTCCAGAATGGCAGCCGCCGCAAATCATCGGGTCAATGCTGACAGCCGGGACGAAGAGTTGTTTGTCTCCGTATCTATGCGCGCC
>PKZR01000324.1:5104-38543 GCA_003133815.1 Limisphaerales bacterium
TAATGATCGTTATGGCAGCTGCTGCAACTGCTCGAACCCGCGTAATAATTGGACTGATACAGCCGGAAACCGTAGTTGTTGGTCAGATCGGGCAATGGCACGGTCGCAGACCATGCATAACTTGATGCAGGCACGGTGGCAAGGGTCACCCAGGGGAGTGAATAATTTGTTTCTGCCTGAATATCATACCAGCCTTCCACGCCATACCAGGACAGAGTCGCGGTGGTCGGCGTAAGGGACAGGGTGACATTGGTTGGTGCAGCCGGAACACCACCCGGTATGAGCGCTCCCGGCCGGTACATGTCCGCGCGGGAATTGGTTCCTAGCATGACCAAAACCGCAAGCCCGATGGCTGCCGCCCGCAGCGTGGCCCCGCCACGAGCCTTAAGCAGCCCGGGTGAATTCACATTGGTATGTTTCATATTGTTAGAATTTTTGTTTATCGTCAGTTTCCCGCGCTGTTCGTGTGCCTGTTGCCTGACACTCAGGAAAACAAGTTTGCCGTTTCGCGTTCATTGGCGATTTTAAAAAGTTTATTTATTGTGGCATGAACGGCAGAGCAAACTGCCATTGCCTTGTGCATCCACACCGTTGATCTTGACCAGATACGGATTTTGGGTGATGTCCCACGGTGTTCCCTCCTGGTTGTGCACGTCATGGCAGGAGCTGCATTCCACGGTGTTGTTGCCGTTCAGCAGGAAACCGTTGATCGACATGTCATTTCCGCTCACGAACGTCCCGCTGACGGGTGTCAGCACGGTCGTGGTCGTTGGATACAGCCACTTGTCTTTGCTGACCAGGGTCGCATCATAGGTGAAGGAAATGGGATGTGAATGAGTCAGGTCTTTTGTGAGATTGGCACTGCTCGCAATCATCACTGCGCTGCCACCCTGGACACCGCCGCCGTAGGAATTGACCGCCACCGTGCCGTCATGGCAGCTCAAGCAAGCCAGCGACGATGAATTGGGCTGTGTCGCCGGAATGAACTGTATGCTGGCACCCGGGGCGCCACCGACACCATTGACAGGATTGGCATACATCGTGAAGCCGGAGGCTGTCGTCGGCGTATGATTCCAGAGCGGACCCGCCGTGGGGTCGGCATGATGGGGGGTGTGGCAGACGCCGCAAACCGTTGAAGGATCCGCCGGATTATTGTTCCATGCTTCACCTGAAAAATCGTGCGGGCTGCCGGAATTGTTGACTCCCAGAATGCCTGCGCGAACGACCATGGGCAGCGTCAGCGCCGCCGTGACTAATACTTTGTGTAGTGTTTTCATATTTTATATTCGTTTTCGGTTATCGTGTTGTTACCGCTTCGCTTCCAATTAATGATGGCATCTGCCACCTTTTCAGCGCGTCGTCATCCAAACGTCGCGCTTTCAACGAAACCAAGCGGTGACAACCATCCCGCTTCTGTTTTAACTCCGTCGAAATCTTTCACCGAACCCGCCGGCTTCTCCGTCAGTTCCGGTTCCAGCCGCGCCAGCAGCTTGGCCGCGTGTTCCGCGATGATCTGCTGGCACAACGCCAGCTCCTGCACGCGGTTCTTCGTGTTCTCGCGGACGACCGCTTCGAGGTCGTCAATGTCGTAAAGGAAAATGTTCGGAAGTCCCGCCACCGCCGGGTCAATGTCGCGCGGCACCGCGATGTCCACGAGCACCAGCGGACGGTTCTTTCGCGCGGGCAGGATCGCCTCGATGTCTTCGCGCCGGAGCACAATGTCCGGGCTGCCTGTTGAGCTGACCAGAATGTCCGCCTCGATCATCGCCGCGCTCGAATCCTCCAGGCGCACCGCCCGCCCGCCAAAATCCCCCGCCAGCTTTTCCGCGCGCTCGAACGAACGGTTGGAAACCAGGACCGTTTTTGCGCCGCGCTTGGCAAGATGCTTCACGCAGGCCTCGCCCATTTTGCCCGCACCCAAAATCATCACCGTCTTGTCGCTTAAATCACGGTCGAAAACCTTTTCCGTCAGCTCCACCGCCACGCTGCCGACCGAGGTCGCGCCGCGGCCGATGGCCGTGTTCGTGCGGATGTTTTTTACGACCTGCATCGCGGTCTGGAAAAGCCGGTTCATTTTCTTCCCGGTCAGCCCCGCGTCCTTCGCCAGTTGATAGGCGTTCTTGACCTGGCCGGTGATCTCCGTTTCGCCCAGCACCATCGAGTCCAGTCCGCTCGCGACGGCGAACAGGTGCTTCGCGACTTCCGCGCCCTCCTTGATATATATATGCGGGGTGAAATCGAAATCGCTGTTGGTGAGCTCCTGGAAAAGCTGCTGGACGCGCCCGTGGATCCACGGCGACACGCCATATATTTCCACGCGGTTGCAGGTCGAGAGCAGCACGACCTCGGAAAGATTGCCGCGCAGTTTCAACCGGCATCCGCAGCATTGCAGCCGCGGGCGGGACACCGCGAGTTTTTCGCGCACTTCAACCGGCGTCGTCTTGTAGCTCAAACCTGCGACAAATATTTTCATGATCATTTTAAACCCGCCCCGGTCTTGTTTTCCCGACCGACCGCTTCCTACCGGCGCTGGTTTTGATGTTGAAAATCTATGGTTTTGCCGCCCGCTCTGCTCACCATCCGTTGCAAAAGGTACAACAATAATTGTCTCGTCTGTTTTCGGGCTTATCAAATTCGGACAAGCATTTAGCAACCGATGGTTAGTCGGAAAGTCGCCGATGGGTAAGACTTGCTTTGAACAAGGCGCAACAGCGCCACCACTAACTCAACCAAAAGATACGACGATGAAAAAAATAATTCTGTTTGCAGCGATGTTTGGCCTCGCCGCCGCCCTTAACGTGAAGGCGGACGGAGCCAAGGACAACTGGGATTCACTCTGCGCCAAGTGCCACGGCCCAGAAGGCAAGGGCGACACCAAGATGGGCACGAAGCTCGGATGCAAGGATTTCACCGATGCCACCGTGCAGGCCGGCATCAAGGATGACGCCGCCTTCAAGGCCCTCAAGGAAGGCCTGAAGTCCGACGACGACAAGACCCTGATGAAGCCGTTCGGCGACCAGTTGTCCGACGACGACATCAAGGCGCTCGTGGCCTACGTCCACACCTTGAAAAAATAGTCGCCCGGCTGCTGGCCGGATTTCATACCGGTCCTTGAAATGACTCATCACGCCGGTGCAATCACCGGCCAGCAGCCCGTGCTTTGTCTTTGCCATACATCATGAACACAGAAATTAAACCGCCTGCCGCGAATTCTTCCTCCGTTTTCAGAAACTGGATCAGCTTCATCGGGATGGTCGTTGCCATCGGCGCGCTGTTCGCCTTTTTGCTCCTGTTCGTTCTGGATGCGCTCGCCAAATTTTCCAACCCGTATGTCAGCATCCTGACCTACATGGGCGTGCCGGGGTTTTTAATCGGCGGCATTTTCCTGTTCTTTTTCGGCGCATGGCGGGAGCGGCGCCGGCGCGCGAAGGGCATCGGCCCGATGTCGTTGCAGATAGATCTCAACAATCCGCGCGACCGCCGCACGCTGGTGACGTTCGTTTGCGGCAGCGTGGTTTTTCTGATGCTCACGGCCGTCGGTTCCTACAACGCGTTTAATTTCACAGAATCGGTGACATTTTGCGGCGAGACCTGCCACAAGGTGATGAAGCCCGAACTCACCACGCACAACCACGGGCCGCACGCGCGGGTGGCCTGCGTGCAATGTCATGTCGGCAACGGCGTGTCGTGGTTTGTAAAATCCAAGCTCTCCGGCTCCTACCAGCTTTACGCCGTCGCCTTCAACAAATATCCGCGCCCGATCCCGACACCCATCAGCAACCTGCGTCCCGCGCGCGAAACGTGCGAGGAATGCCACTGGCCTCAATCGTTCGTCGGCAATCTGGACCGCACGTTTAATTATTTCCAGAGCGACGTCAGCAATTCGCCATACTCAATCCGCCTCCTCCTGAAAATCGGCGGCAGCGACCCCACGCGCGGGCCGGTCGGCGGCATCCACTGGCATAACCTGCCCGGCAACACAGTCGAATACATCGCCACTGACAATGCGCGCCAGAAAATTCCCTGGGTGCGCGTGACCGATGCCAGCGGCAAGGTCACCGTCTTCAAGACCAGATCCTTCACCAATGACATTTCCAAGATGGCCATCCGCACGATGGACTGCATGGACTGCCACAACCGCCCCTCGCACCGTTACCTCTCACCCGAACGCGCCGTCAACCAGGCGATGGCGTTGAACAAAATTGACCCGGCGATGCCGTGGATCAAGACCAACGCGATGTATGTTCTGACGCGCAAATACGCCACCGACGACGAGGCCAGCAACAGCATCGCCAGTTTGCTGACGGCGCGCTACCCGGACGACGCACGCGTCAAGGACGCCATTGCCACCGTGCAGCAGATTTATTCGGACAACTTTTTTCCGGAAATGAACGCAAGCTGGAGTTCCTATCCCGACAACGTCGGCCACATGATCTGGCCGGGATGTTTCCGCTGCCACGACGGGCTTCACAAGACCGAGGACCGGAAGCTCACCATCAAGGCGAACGACTGCAACGCCTGCCACACGATTCTGGCGCAGGGCGCGGGTGCGGATCTGGATCAACTGGCGCCCGCCGGGCAGAAGTTCAAACACCCCGGCGGCGACTATGACGGCGCCTGCACCGACTGCCACAATGGCGGACCATAGTAGAAAAAACCTTCAAGTTTGAGGACAGGGACGGCGGCAGGTTGATTGAATCACTGCGCCGTCAAATGACCGGAAACTTCCAGTTCGGCGACAGATGCCGGCTTGCCCGCAAACGTCACTCGCACAAGATGCGCGCTGGTTGCGGTCGCAAAAACATCCGTCCTGATTTTATCAGTGCTGGTATTTTGGGTCTGGTCAACCGCCAAAGTCCAATGCTGGCCATCTGACGAGGTTTCGATTTTGTAGCGGTAATTTCCGGGCGTCGGAAAAGTGATTTTGGCCTGGGATATCGTCACAGCGCGCTCCAAATCCACCTGCCACCACGGATTTGAGTCGTTGTCATTCGCCTGCCAGAATGTCGCCGCGCCGCCGTCGTTGCCGGCGCTCGCCGCATGCCCCGCCGCCTCGCTGCTTGCAAGCGTCGGGTTGTTCAAACCAAAAACCGAATTGTCCGACGCCGGGCGCCTTGCCTGCGGCTCGTAGAAGCGGACGTAAGGACGCAGTTTCACCGCAGGCGTTACGCCCGCAACATATCCCGGACCGCCGAGCGTGGTAATAGCAATCGTCGCATCCTTGAGGCCGGGCGACGTGGCGCGGATCACCGTCTTGCCGGAATAATAAGAACGAAATTCCATCGCAGCCTCGCCGTCGCGAATGGCGATGTCGGAATCCGGTGTGAATGCGATGTCGGGGCCGGTCGGAAATTCGCCGGGGCCGGATTCAATGGTCAACGTGACCGGCGGCGAATTGCTCAACGCTTTGCCGTCCGCGTCCACGACCGTCACGATGATCTGCGCGTCGTCAGTGCCGTCGGCGGATTTCAAAGTGGTTTTGTCGGCGGACAGTTTCAGCCCGGCAGGCGTGCCGTCCGTTGGCCATTCCGGCGGCGGAATGTGGGCGTATTCATTCCGATACCAATACCACCCGCGTTTTGGCAGCCTGAAATAATCAACGATTCCGGTCTTGCCCTCGTCACCGGCGATGCTGCCGTGATCGAACATGCACCACAGCACCTCGCCGCTGCGCCATGGATAACGCCAGAAAAACGGCTGTGACCTGTCGCCCGGACCCTCGAGAAGATTTTTAAAGTCGGCCGTGTATTTGCCGGGACGCACGGCGCGCACGGAGCTGTATTCGGTCACGAGGTTTGGGATGCCGGGATCAATGTAAAGCCGCGCGCCGTCGCCGTTGTAGCCCGCGATGTCGCCGAGCTTGTCCAAGCCGCCGCGCTGGCAGCCGCCGATGCCCGCCGGGCGCGTGGGATCAAGTTCATGCGTCTCCGTGACGAGTTCCGTCAGTAAATTTCTCACCTTGGGCAGCACGGATTTTTCACTGAAGAAAACTTCGTTGCACATGCTCCACGCGACGATGGAGGGATGGTTGCGGTTGATGCGGATCATGTCGCGCAGGCTGTCCTTGACGCTCTGCTCGAACGCCGCGTCGTCCTCGGAATTGGTCGGATACGCGCTGGCGTTCCAAAATCCATCCGGCGACCGCCCGCCCATGCCCCAGAAACAATTTTCCGACCAAAAAAGAATCCCCAGCTGGTCGCACGCGTCCGCGAACGCCGGGTTATGCGGATAATGCGAGCCGCGGATGAACTGGAAGCCTGCGTCCTTCACCAGTTTCACGTCCCGGAAAAATCCGCTGTCGGCCACCGCGTCGCCCCAGCCGGCGTGATCCTGGTGCACATCCGCGCCCTTGAAATACAAATGCTCGCCGTTCAGGAAAAATCCCTGCTCGGCAGTCCACTTGAACCAGCGGAAGCCGAACGGCGTGGTGAAAGTGTCGGCGGTTTTGCCGCCGTCGGAAACCTTGCTCACCGCCGTGTAGAGAAACGGATGGTCAATATGCCAGAGCTTAGGACTGGCGACCGGCGCGGTGGTCTGGTCAAACGTCACCGTTGATCCGGCGGGAACGGATTGCGTGGATGAAACCGTCGCGACGGTTTTGCCGTCGGGATCGAGGATGTCCGTCTGCACAGCGCAGTCTTTCGCCGCCGCGCCGTCGTTGCGGATTTCCGTCTTCACGTCCACCGTGCCCGACTCCGCCGAAACCTGCGGCGTGGTGACGAATGTGCCATACCAGGTGACGTGCAGCGGTTCGGTCACGACCAGCCGCACATCGCGGTAAATGCCGCCGCTGAAAACGTGTTCGCCCGCGCGCGGCGCGAGCTGAGCATCCCAATTATTGTTTAGCCGCACGGCCACCACGTTGTCGCCGGCCTTCACCGCGTCCGTGATGTCCACCGAAAATCCGGTGTAGCCGCCCTTGTGCTCGGTGATGCGCGAGCCGTTGATGAAAATTTCCGCATCCTGAAACGCGCCGTCAAATTCGAGGAACAGCCGTTTTCCCGTCCAGTCCGCCGGCACGTCGAAATGTTTCCGATACCAGCCGTAGCCGGTGTAAAATCTCGACGACCCGAAATACGGCATGCTGAACGAGTGCGGCAGCCCGATGTCGTCCCACTTTGCATCGTCAAACGCGGCGGCCTCCGCGCCGGCATGGTCGCCCAGTTGAAACTTCCATTCGCGGTTGAAGATGATCGTCTGGCGCGGCGGTTCGGTGGCAAACAGCGCGGTTGCAAAAAATAGCGCGCCCAGAAACAACAGTGGTGTCTTCATGTGATGGCCGATTAATACCAGCACCTTGCGGGCAAGTCACGCCCATTTCGGACGGAGCGCGCCCTCTTCGACCAGTCAAAAAATGCCAAGCAATGCACAACCGCTGGTGAGCGGTTCCTCCCGTTTTTTCCGATTTTATATGCGTATGGAATCCGGCCAACGAATTGACAACCTGAAGCTACCCCTGCTGGCCCTGCTGGCCGGGTTTCTTTTTGCGGCCTTCACGGCGGGCGCGGCGACCAGCACCAACGCGCCGGAAAAATTCACCAGCTCCGACTGCCTCGACTGCCACACCGACCCGTCCAACACCCGCATCGTGAACGGCGTGAAGGTTCCGCTCGAGCTCTTTCCCACGAACGGCTTTGCCCGCTCCGTCCACAGCCAGCTCGATTGCATAGATTGTCACGACGGCATCAAGGAGCTGGTTCACGATAAAAATGTCCCGCCGCCGAACTGCACCGGCTGCCACGACAAGGAAGGCAAGGAATATGCGACCAGCATCCACGGCATGAGCCACGCGATGGGCGCCTCCGGCGCGGCGGAATGCTGGGACTGCCACGGCTCGCACGAAATCCTGCCCGTGAAGGACATGGCGTCGCCGGTCTTCAAACTGAACCTGCCCGCGACCTGCGCCAAGTGCCACAGCAACACCAATCTCACGAAGGAATATCAGATCGAATTTCCCGAGGCGGCCAATCAATACATGGACAGCATCCACGGCACCGCGCTGTTGAAGATGGGCCTGATCGTCGCGCCGTCCTGCGACGACTGCCACGGCGTCCACAACATCAAGCGCAGCGTGGATCGCGACTCGCCCATCAACCACGCGAACGTCGCCAAGACCTGCGGCAAATGCCACGTCGGCATCGAGGAGACCTACGACAAGAGCGTCCACGGCCAGCTGCTCGCCAGGGGCGACGCGCGCGGGCCGGTGTGCATTGACTGCCACAGCGCGCATGAAATCGTCAATCCGACGGGCAACAATTTCAAGGCCATCAGCGACGAGCGCTGCGGCAAGTGCCACGCCGACCGCCTCGCGCATTACAGCGAAACCTACCACGGCAAGGCCATGGCACTCGGCAAACCCAATTCCGCGCCCGAAGTCGCCGCGTGCTACGACTGCCACGGTTTCCACGACATTTTGCCGCCGTCCAATCCGCAATCGCACCTCTCAGCGACAAATATTTTGGTGACCTGCCAGAAATGTCATCCGGGCGCGACGCAGAAATTCACGCAATACCAGCCGCACGCCAACCCGCTGGACGCCAAGAATTATCCGCTGCTGCACATGGTGTTCCTCGCCATGACCGGCCTGCTCATCGGCACATTCAGCTTTTTCGGACTGCACACCATCGGCTGGGGCGTGCGCGCCATATATTTATATCTCGCCGACACCAAGACGTTCCGCGAGGCGAAATTCCAGACACAGTCCGGCGATGAATGGTTCACGCGCTTCGAGCCGTTCGAACGCTTCCTGCATTTCCTCGTCGTCACCAGCTTCCTCACACTCGTCGTGACCGGGATGCCGCTGAAATTTTATTACACCGACTGGGCTAAATTCATCTTCTCCGTCATCGGCGGGCCGGAAACCGCGCGGATGCTGCACCGCCTCGGCGCGCTCATCACGTTCCTCTATTTTTCATTGCACCTGAGCTCGCTCGCCAGCAAGGCATGGAAGGGCCGCGCCAAGCTGCGCAATCCCGAAACCGGCAGGTTCGACCGCAAACGCTTCTACGCCGTGGTGTTCGGGCCTGACTCCATGGTGCCGACCTTTCAGGACTGGCGCGATCTCGTGGCGCACAACAAATGGTTCTTCGGCAAGGGCCCCAAGCCCTCGTTCGACCGCTGGACATATTGGGAGAAGTTCGACTACTTCGCCGTGTTCTGGGGCGTGGCCATCATCGGCGCTTCGGGGCTGGTGATGTGGTTCCCGGAATTTTTCACGCGCTTCATGCCCGGCTGGGTCATCAACATCGCGCTCATCCTGCATTCGGACGAGGCCCTGCTTGCCGCCGGATTTATTTTCAGCATCCACTTTTTCAACACGCATTTCCGCATCGAGAAATTCCCGATGGACACCGTCATCTTCTCCGGCCGCGTCTCCAAGACCGAGATGCTGCACGAGCGCAAACGCTGGTATGACCGCCTAGTGGCCACCGGCAAGCTGGATGAATATCGCATGCGCGACGAATGGTTCCGCTGGAAGAACATCGCCAAGACATTCGGCTACATCGCCTTCATCCTCGGGCTGATACTGCTGGCGCTCATCATCTATGCCATGGTGTCGCGGCTGGTGCATTGAGGAAACGGCCCTCGTCGAATTGACGCCGCCGGATTTCCGGCGCACACTCGCCTGATGGCTGGCGAGAAGAAAAACCTCACCCATGACGAAATCCACGCCCTGCGCGGCAAATACAAACTTGTGCCCAACGACAAACCTTTTGCCGAATGGATGGCGGATTTGAACCGCGAAGAAACGGAACTGGAAAAAGCAAAATTTGCCGGGATGCACTTCATGGAAAATCCCGACCGCCCGAATTCTCAACCTGACTGATAGTCCATAGACGTTTCCACGTTTTTAGCATGGACTATGAGTCATGCCGAAACTTGACTCTGTCCTCGCCAAACTCGGGCTGAACGCGACAGCCTCGATCCGAGTTACATCAGCGGCATCGAACGTGACTTGCGCAATCCCGACTTCTCACACCAACTCGGGAATCCCAAGTTCCTTCAAGTAATTGAAGGTCGAATCATAGAACGCGGGTGAACGCGTTGGATCACTTGCATTACCCGGTGGGACGAAAACGACCATGCCCTGTCGGGCACGGGTGAGCAACACACGATAAGCATTCCGCAAATAGTTTTGGTTGTCAGAATTCTGAATATTACACCAGCGTGAGCCTCGGAAGTCGTGATAATTCCAAGCCGTGCCATTAAAGCGATAATCGGCGTCCCACGTAACACACGTCCAGTCGAGTTCCAATCCTTGCACTTGAAACTCCGTCGCCGCGTCTTCGAGATAAAAACTGGACCGGACATCGTCGCGGTCATTCAGGAAGTAATGCACCGGATTAACGTCCACACGAATGTCAATGGCATGTGGTTTGAGGCGCATTGCTTTGGACGACGCCAGCAAACCGAAGCGCTCTGTGCCGCGCGCTTTCGAGCGAACCCATGCTTTGGCTCGATCCAAGTCCCGTGCAAGGACGATGGGAAACCGGTTGCGAAGTTGGGAAAAGGTTTGCCGGGCGATGTCTTTCTCACAGTCGAGCAACGCCTTCACAAACGCCGAGACATTCTCTGCGCGGAACGACCTCATCGACACGGCGAGATGCAGAGAATCTTCCTGCTGGGTCTGGGCGCAGTGTTGAGCGCGTTCGAGAGTGTGGTTAGCGGCATACTCGCTGTCATGCAGTCGCGAGGAGATAAACATCTTCCACTGTGGAAAATGTTCAATTACGGCATTCAACCAAGCTGAGATACCAGCTTCGCCAGTGTTGATCTCTTGGCCGCCGCCCACCAGACAAATGATCACCGCCCAATCTGGATGGCGATCCATGTAGGAAATAAGAAACTCCGGCTCGGACTGTGTGAAGCCCGGGCGACCCTTCTTCCGCTTCATGAAGTTGGCCGTCATCTGCGAATTCCACGCCCGCTGTGCTTCATCGAAGATGACGACGTGTTCCGGCGGCGGAGCTTTCTCGTCTGTCAGTCCTGCATCGCGGAAGTGGTGAACATTTTGAATGAAAGCTTTCACCGGAGTCGCAATTTTCTTCTTGGTGACCTTTTTGTTAGTAGCTTTCAACCGGAGGTATTCATCCCGAGTCAAAGCCTCGCGTAACACCGCAACGAGGGGTCCATTGCCCGACAGGAAAACAGCGTGAGTCGCTGCTTTCTCGTCGCGCCGCTTTGTGGCGATGTTTAATCCCACCAAAGTTTTTCCTGCGCCGGGAACGCCAGTCACAAAGCAGATGAACTTCTGTCCGGTGCTGCGCGCCTCCTCCACCAATTCCTCGATACGCTTGGTTGTCGTGTGAAGATTTGGAGCGCCAGCGTCAAAACGGGCAATGGCTTCCACGGAATGCTGCGCATAAAGCGACCGGGCAGCTTCGATAATGGTTGGAGTCGGGCGATACGAGGCACGTGCCCATGCTTGGGCGTCGAGGGACGAGCCTTTGGCAAGGCTCAGTCCCAACTTCAACGTCTCACGTAAATTGTCGGCGTTGGTCCGAACAGGCCGATAAACATTGTCTGCGTCAGCCTCGAACTTGGCGGATATGGGCTTGGCTTCAGTTGCTACGAGAATCGGAACGATGGCGACATTATGGCTGGCCTCGTGAAAGTTTTTCAAATCAAGCGCGTAGTCCCAGACCTGTTCGATAGCGGTGCGGTCGTAAGTGGTTTCGCCAACTTTGAACTCCAATGCAAAGATCACCGAACCCAAAACGACAATGACGTCCACACGCCTTCCCATGCGCGGAATGTTGAATTCAAAGAAGACCCAACCCTCCATACCAGTGAGTTGCGCTTGAAGGAGGTCAATTTGTGCAAGCCATGCATCGCGCTGGTCTGAGAAATGCCCGTCGCCTGCGTGTCGGGAGAGCTTGCCGAGAATGTCGTCAGCATCGCTGGCTAGAAAGTCGGCAACCGCAGCCCCATACCAGGACCGCGCCAAACCGGAGTTGCCGACTACACTGGACATGCCGGACGGAGTATGTCGTGAAGTGTCCTGAATGAAAAGCCCTTGAATCGGATTCTGCTTGCCATATTTAATAGACCTGGCCAGGTATGTTTACCGTTATGAATCAACCGGCATACTGCATCTTCATCGACACGATTTGCCAAGGTCGCATCCCCGCGTGGAATGACGAAAAGGGTTTACCCGTTGTTTATCCAACGATTGAATCAGCGCAGCGTGAAATCGCCGATGATGTGATGGAAAAATTGCATCAATTTCTCGACGGTCAGCGTGACTTTGAGGATGCGATGACGGTTGAGGATTATATTTTGCCGGTGGATGTTCTGCCGGACGGTTCCATTGTTGATGAAGATGGAAATTGCTTTGGCAAAAAAGACTGGTGACGTTTTCACCAAGGCGAAGCGGTCGGAAGTCCTGAGCTGGATGGCTGAATCAAAATACCCCGTTTAGGGTCAAATTTTCATTCCGGCAGGCATTTCCATGACCAAGGGAACCATTTCTTTAACCATTGAAACGGTTTCCTTGACCAAAGAATAGTTTTCCATGACCAAGGAAACAGTTTCCATACCCAAGGAAAAGGTTTTTAGGGTCATGGAAATTCCCGGCTTGGTCATGGAAATCGGCGGCTTTGACACTGAAACGGCTCCGTTAACGATATTTTCCACTCAAAAGTGGCGTTTTTTATACACAAAGCAACTTCGTTTTGTTCCAAAGTGACTTCAAGTTGGACCAAAGCAACTTCGTTTTGTATCAGAACAACTTCGTTTTGCTCCAAAGCAGAAGTGTTTTGCCGGTTCCAAAGGCCGGGAAACCCCGTCCGGTGCGCCAATCCGGCGCAAAAAGCCGGTTCGCGGCTGGGTGGCGGTATGGTTTGCTTTTTACCGGCCATGTGGAAGCTTCAGTCATGATCATTATTAAATACCATGCTTGAATGGAAACCGGATTATGCAACGGGTGTGCTCTCGATTGATTCACAGCACAAGGCCCTTTTCGACTACATCAACCGGCTTGAAAAGCTTCTGGAGACAACGGAGGTGCAGCGTTCGGAGGTGGACAGTCTGCTGTCATTTCTGGAAGATTTTGCCAAGTTGCATTTCATAGGCGAGGAGAGCTGCATGGCGCGTTCGCTATGTCCCGCCTACAAGAAAAACAAGGAGGGTCATGCGCTGTTTCTCAGCAATTTAAGATTTTACAGGGGCCAATACGAAAACACGTCCGAGCCGAAGGACATGCTTGGGCAATTGCATGAGAGCCTGGTCTGGTGGATGAATGAACACATCCTCAAGGTGGACATGCAAATGAAGGGTTTGGCGAAAACGGATTAAGTTGTGGTCTGATGATTTAATCCGGGCGATTCACAATATCTTCCAGCGTCCAAACGTGATTTGAAATCTCCGCTTCGCCACGTCGCGGCTGGCGGTGGCATGACATATATATAGCAGATGTGTTTTCCAAACAGAAGCGGTCGGAGGTGATGTCGCGCATCCGCTCGCGCGGGAACAAGGCCACGGAACTGGCGCTGGTGAAGCTCTTTCGCACTAATAAAATTACCGGCTGGCGCAGGCACTTTCAAGTGCGGATTGCGGAACGCGGAATGCGGAAAGGGATAAAGAAGCATATTGCCGAACGCGGAGTGCGGAACAAGTCCAAAGCCAAGGCGGCGGTGCCGCCACTCCGCACTTTTGCCGTGCGTCCTGATTTTGTCTTCATCAAATCACGCACGGCGCTCTTCGTGGACGGCTGTTTCTGGCATGGGTGTCCGCAGCACGGAACTCAACCAAAGGGCAATGCGGCGTTCTGGCGCAAAAAAATTTCCGGCAACCAGCCCCGCGACCGGCTCGTGAACCGGACCTTGCGGTCGGCCACCAAGCGGCAGGTTTCCAAGAAAAAAATTCGTGTGACATCTCACCCAATGCCCTCACCCCCAGCCCCTCTCCCATCCGATGGGCGAAGGTGGCGTCGGACTCTCCCCGGCCGGGGCGTCGAAAGTGCGGAATTGAGGCTGTCGAAACGGATCCGCCGGGCTTTGGAATGATTCGACACCTCACCATTAATTCCTCTCCCCCGCTTGAGCGTAGAGGAATCAGCGTCAGCCGTCAGGCAACGGCTCGTTCAGAATCCCGAGGTGGTGATGCGGATGGCGGTGCTGGCAAGATTGACCTGACCAAG
Source organism: Limisphaerales bacterium (assembly GCA_003133815.1). Lineage (GTDB taxonomy): Bacteria > Verrucomicrobiota > Verrucomicrobiia > Limisphaerales > UBA11358 > UBA11358. The sequence goes on from PKZR01000324.1 coordinate 19,245, forward strand.
GATGGGGTTCACTAGATCCGATATGACGGACTTTCCGCCATAGGTGACTCCGCCGATGAAATTGACATCTCCGACCACGGACGATCCGAAATTCGCCACGCCGAGATAGCTGGCCAGGTTCACGGCGCCCGTGCCGTTGAAGGCCACGTTTTGCAGATTGATGGTGTGCGAGGCCATGTTGACGGTGGAATACGAGGTGAAGTCCGCATTGTTGACGGAAATGAAGGTGGTCGCGGTCAGATTAACCGAGCTGTAGGGTCCGCTGCCGGTGAACGTGGCGCCCGTGCCGTCCAGCAGGATGCCGTCGCCGGAATACAGCGTGAGGGAGCCCGCCTGGATGGAAGTGCCGCTGACCGAGACCGACCCGCTGGTGGAATCCAGATACACGGAGCCGTTGACGGGATCGGTGGTGATGTTCGCGCCGTTCACGGTGATGCCCGAAGGCCCGGTCAGGTTCACGGAGCCGCCGCCGGTATTGGCGGCATTGAACGAACCGTTTTGAACATCCAGCGCGCCGGTGGCGGTGACGTTGATGTTGCCGGCGGTGTTGGCCAGGTTGTGACCTGGTTCAGCGACATGTCGCCGCCGGACAGCAAAATAAAATCCTCCACTTCGGCTTCCAGCGTCGCGCCGGAAACGATGGACAACGCCCCGGCCTCAAGCAGGAGCGTGGAAAGCAGGGGCTGGGCAAATCCGGTGAACGTGACCGAACCGTTGACGGTCATCGTGCCCGGCGCGACAAAATAGAAATACGCCTGCGACGTGAACGGGCTTAAATCAATCGTCGGGGTGTTGATGACGATGTTCGGATCGGCTGCGGGGGCCGCAAAAGACATTTCGTCGTCGGTCTGGGTGTGGGTCAGGAAGGTGATGTAGCTGGTGTCCAGCGCGGGGGCGTTGATGACCACGGCGTTCGGCGGAGGCGTGCTGTTTCCCGAAGAACTGCCGGCATTTTTGTTGTTGTTCACAATATCAAGGACCGTCTGGAGGGTGCCGGAGTCCTCCTGAAACACCTGCACGGAATCGCGCGTGGCGGAGTTGCCCGCAACCAGCCCCGTGTCCACGGCCTGGCCGTTCTCGATCAACTGGAGCTGTTTGACGATCTCGGCGTTGATAAGCGGCAGGGACGGCAGCGGATGGTCGAACCCGCTCACCAGCAGGCTGCCCTTTGACTGCGTGTCCAGCCGGAAAATGATGATTGGCGAGGGCTGTTTTCCGCCGGGCAGGATGAATGTCATCTGGCCGGGTTCAAGATATTGCCTCAGCCCGTTCAGGAAACGAATTTCAGTCCGCCCCTCGAGGTCCAGCAGCTTGAAACCGCCGTCGGCCGTGCACGTGACGATGATGGTGGTTCCGACCACGGCGGCGGTGGCGGTGGCGGTGCGGATGGTGCCGCCGCCCTTGCCGTGGGGTGAATGGAACAGGAGGCTGCCCTGATGCAGGTCGATCGTGCGCCTTTCGGGGTCGAAGGAAAAAATCGTGTTTGCCCCGACGCGCGTGATGGTGTCGTCCGCCGCAACAAGTTCCGCGCGCGAGTCGGGGCCGGTGCGCAGCACGGCCGGCATTCTGAAAACATCGTTGACCGTGGCGGCACGCAGCGACTTGTCCGCCGCCGAAATGACCTGCACGTTGTTGACGACCTGGGTGAATTTCGATGACTTCAAATCAGCGGCGGGGCTGTTGAACGGCCACAAACAACCGACGGTAAAAGCCAGGTTGATGAGTTTCTTCATGAACCGAACAATTGATACAAGTTTGCCTTTGCAAATCATCCGCGACGACGCCTTCATTATAGCAAATTTTGTTCGTTCCGTCAAACGACGCGCGCCACAACAAATGGGAGCTTTCACATTCGCCATCCTGAAAAGAAAAGGAAGCAACCGGAAAAAAACAGGCCCCGGCTAGGAGGTTGATCCACCGGCCGGGACTGGAAGAATGAAGCCGCGTGCAGTTTAGCTGGCAGACTACTTCAATTAAGACCCATGAACCAACTATCGCAATTGCCATGCCAAGCCTGATATTGCCCCGATACCATTAAATTCAGGGTTTTTTAACATAGGCACGCGCTTCCTGTGGATATTCGCTGTTTTTTATTGTCCCGTCCGGCCAAAAAACATCCACTGGGATGCCGCCGCCGTTCAATTCGATTTTAGGCGCATATAGACCACCTGCATCGGGGGGGTGGCAGGATAGGTGGCCAGCAGGTCTGGAATATGCATGATCATCCAGGGCTGGCGGTAGTTGTTGCCGTTTTTGGTGAAGACCAGGTCGTCGGCCAGAAAGACGGCGGAGTGCTTGACCTCGTTCCGGTTGTTCATCAGCAGCAGGATGTCGCCGCAAAGGGAGGGCGCGGAGATCTGATAATAATTTTTGCGGATGTAATCCACCGCGAAATCCGGATTGTTGAAGCGGTTGTCGGGCGTCTCGCTTGAGAAATTAAACGTGGACCAGTGGCAGTCCATGATGGGGTCGCCGGGCTGGTTCGGCAGCGGAAAGGTGTAAAGCCGGTCGCGGGCGAATTTTGGCAGGAGGTAAAACAGGCTGAGGTTGCCGCCTTCGGGCACCTGCTTGAGCGCCTCCATCAAGGGGCGGACATCGGTGAAGCGCACGTTCGGAACATTGCCCCAATAGGCGGCTATCTTGTCGATGTCCGTGTCCGGCCTGATGACTAGGCCGGCGAAGACGGCGGACTGCCGCGAGAGCACCTTTGCCATGGCCACGCGGCGATCAACGGTGGGAATCCGGGACATCAGGGCCGGATAATCCGACAACTGCCAGGCATTGCCATTCGCATAGACAAGCCGCTTCAGCAACGCCACGTCGTCCGGTTGCAGCCGCGAATCCGCATAGATGGAATCAATGGTTCCTCCCGGAAAAATAAACGGATAATCCAGATACAAATTGACGCCCGTTCCGGCCAGCGAAAGGGACAGTTTCGAACGCGTTGCGGCATCGAGCGAAAACAAAAAATCCGTGGCTGGCACAAGCGTCGTCCCCGAAGCATCCGCATGGACAGCTTCCGGGGCCAGCGCGGCGGCGACCTGCGCGACCGTCAAGCCGTTCCTGGACAGGAGTGCCTTGACGTCGTCCGGCTTCATGTTGGCGAAGAGCCAGGTTTCCGGCACCGGCTTGCTCACCTCTTCGGTCAGAAATTCAGCCGGGCGTTCCAGTTCGATGTCGCGGGTGACCAATTCGCCCCACGGGCCGACGTGAATTGAGCGCGTCTTGTCCTTGGGATCCACCGCAAAAGCGTCCGCAAGTTTCGGCTGGTTTGCGGCGGCAAGCTTGTAGGCAATGGCCGAGGAACCGGCCAGCAGGGCGAGGCTGAACACGACCAAGCCGGCCAGCGTGAATTGAAAGACATTGCCGGGCCGCGCGGATTCGCCCTGTTTGGATTTTTTCATGGAGAGATGTCCGGCGATACTTCAGCCGGTGCGAAGCGAAATGAATGAAACATCATGCAATTAAAATGACGTGATGACGGATGACATTATGTCAGAAGTTTCGGATTTTTCAAGTGGTTCCGCCCGATGCATTTAAGGGCAGACGATTGGGAACGGATTTTACCGGTGCAGACCCGGCTGCTGGAGGATTTAATTCATGCCGAAATGGCCGGCAACCATCGTCAACGGCCATTGTAAAACCTGTGTGACAATCCATCGCCCGCTTGACTCTGTGCGCCGCTCTGGCTGAATGTCCGCCAGTCGCGACATTATGAAACACACACGGCGCGAATTTGTCCGCACGCTTTTTGTGGCCACTCAGGCCGCAGTGGCCGCCCGCTTCCTGCCCGGCGGCCTGTTTGCCGCCGAAGAGGCCGGCACGCTGCCCGGCAGCGGCTTCAACTTCATCATCTTTGGCGACTGGGGGCGGAACGGCGAAAGCGACCAGTCCGAGGTCGCGGCACAGATGGCGCTGGCCGCCAAGGCGACCGGTGCGCGGTTCATCGTTTCCGTGGGAGACAATTTTTATGAGGACGGCGTCGCCTCCGCCGACGATCCGCAGTGGAAGACCTCCTTTGAAAATGTCTACCGCGACCCGGCCCTGCAGATTCCATGGCAGGTCATCCTGGGCAATCACGATTATCACGGCAACTGCGACGCCCAGCTGGAATACGCCCGAAACCATCCGCGCTGGAACATGCCCGCACGCTATTTTCTTCAGACCCATCACATTGACACCGGCGTCGCCGCCGACTTTTTCTATCTCGACACCACGCCGATGGTCACAAGCTACTGGAGTTCCGGCAAGACGAGCGCCCATGTCGCGACACAGGACGTTAAGAAACAGCTCGGCTGGTTCAAGGACGCCCTGGCCGCTTCACAGGCGCGCTGGAAAATTGTCATCGGCCACCATCCCATTTATTCCGGCGGCGAGCATGGCGACACGCCCGAGCTCATCGAAAACATCCTGCCGCTGCTCCATGAACACAAGGTGCAGGCCTGGTTCAACGGCCATGACCACGACCTCCAGCATCTCGTGGCGGGCAACCTCAACCTGTTTTGTTCCGGGGCTGGCTCGCAGGTCCGCCCCACCAAGGATACAGTCCACACCAAATTCGCCCAATCGCGTTCGGGCTTCACCACTGTTTCCCTGCAGCCCGACCGCATGCTGGTGAGCATGACGGACAACCACGGCCAGATTCTATATTCCACCACCGTCCCGGCCGGTGCGGTTGCGGGCTGAGTTTCAGATTTTCATGACAAAACTTTAATCATGAAACTCTGGTCATTTTTATCGCGTCTGACAGACTGTTGCAACCAAACCCATTCAAACTTTATCATGAAAAAATTGACACCGTTATCCTGCGTAATGCTCGGCCTGGGCCTGATGGCCGGCAATGTTTCCGCCCAGGACTCCGCCACGCCATACAAGGTTCTCGACACCACCAAGCTCATGGGCAACGGCGGCATTGACTATGTCTACGCCGACAACGACGAACGGCGTGTCTATGTGCCGCGCGGCGGCAATATCTTCGTGTTCGACCTAGACACGCACAAGTATATCGGCTCCATCACCAACACCGGCGGCCACGGCGTGGCCGTTGACACCGCGACGCATCACGGTTTCAGCAGCGCCGCCAAGATTGCCATGTTCGACACGGAGACGATGCAGAAGATCAAGGACATTGATGTTCAGAGCAGGCCCGACGGCATCCTGCTGGAGCCGTTCACGGACAAGGTTCTTATTTTCAGCCACGCATCACCCAGCATCACCGCGATTGATCCCAAGGACGGCACGGTCACCGGCACAATTGACATTCCTGACGGCGGTATGGAGGAGGCCCGGAGCGACGGGCAGGGGAAATTGTATTGTGATGTCGAGAACCAGAAAAAAATCGCCGTCGTGGACATGAAGGCCATGAAGGTCCTCACCCTGTATGACCTCGGCGACACCGCCGGCGAGCCGGGCGGCCTCGGTCTGGACGTGAAGAACCACATCCTGTTCGCCATGTGCGCAAATCCAAATGTCTGCGTCGTGGTGAATGCCGACGACGGCAAGGTGCTCGCCACGCTGCCCCTCGACGGCGGCACAGATGGCGGCGGGTTCAATCCCGCCACGATGGAGGCATGGAGTTCGCAACGCAACGGCACGCTCACAATCATCAAGGAAAGCAGCCCGACGAGCTTTGCGGTGGAACAGACCGTGCAAACCAAGCAGGGCTGCAAAACCTCGTCACTCGACACCAAGAACAACCAGATTGTTCTGATCTGCACCGAACGTCTGGCACCTGCGCCGGGCACCAATGTCACAATGGTCGCCAATCTGACACCGTTGCCTGCAACCAATGCACCCGCCGGCGGGCAGCGGCGTGGCGGACGCGGCGGTGGCGGTCCAGGCAATCTCGATGTGCTGTGGGTCGGCCGTTGATTTTAGGACATTTCACGGATGCAAGCCCAGCCGGTCATGGCTGGGCTTTTTCATTTTTGAATTTGGTTTTCCGGCTTTCAAAAATTGACTCTGCAGGCTTTCCGACGCAGCCTTGCTGGAACCATGTCGGTCCTGCACATCCAACCTGTTCAATCGCTTGAAACGCCGGAACTGGAGTTGTATCGCACGTTGCGGCGTACCGAGGAGCACGAACAGGCCGGCGTGCTCGTGGCCGCAAATGCGAAGGTCATTCGACGCCTGCTCGCGAGCCGTTTCACCGTGGTCTCAGCATTGCTCACCCCGGCCTGGCTCGAACAATTTGAACCTCTTCTACGCAAACGCCCGGAGCAGATTTCCATTTACGTCGCCGAACAGAAAGTGCTGGAAACCATCACCGGTTACAAAATGCACCAGGGCGCTCTGGCCGTGGCCAGAATCCCACCACGGCCGGATTTTGAAAACTTGCTGGAAAATTCCCCACGTCCGCTGCTACTTGCCGCCGTGGAAGGCATTGCCAGCGCGGAAAATCTCGGCGCAGTGGTGCGGAGCTGCGCGGCGTTCGGCGCGCATTTCCTGATCGTGGGTGAGACGTGCGGCAGCCCGTTCCAACGCCGTGCGGTTGCCGGTTCCATGGGTGCCATCTTCGAGCAGCCGGTGGTGCGGGTGAATAATCTGGTGAAAACTCTGGCAACATTGCACGCACGCGGCGTGCGCTGTCTGGCGGCGCATCCCCGGCCCGGTGCGAAGAAACTGTCCGCCGTGGATTTGCGCGGCGATTGCTGCCTGCTGTTTGGCGCGGAAGGGCCTGGACTCACGGGAAACGCGCTGGCGGCGTGCGATGACATGGTGGAAATCCCGATGCCGTCGCACATGAATTCCCTTAACGTGGCCGCAGCCACAGCGGTGTTCCTTTATGAAGCCACCCGGCAGCGCGGCTGACATTTACAGATTTCAGTGCTTGTTCTTAAACTGGTCTTCCACACTTCGATTTTTTCGACACGCTTTCGCCCTTCGGTGAAGTCAATTTTTCCAGTTCAAAAACGTGCTAGTAGTTGGCAAGGAAAGTGGAGTGTTCTCCCGCCATCTCGGGTGAAATTGGGGTATGAAACGCGTTTCATGCCTTTGGTTGGTGTCTGGATTGTTCGCTGTAATGGCAATGTCCGTATTCGCCGGCGTCAAAAACAGCGACTGCCTTGATTGTCACGGCGACAACACGCTGTTCAAAACAAACTCGGCGGGGAAGGCCATCTCGCTTTTTATTGACGTGGAGAAATTCAAACTATCCGCGCACGCGACCAATTCCTGCATCAGTTGCCATGCGGACGTCACGGCGAAACATCCCGACGACAACAAAATCCTGCTGCCGGTGAACTGCGCGAGCTGCCACGAGCGGCAGGCGGAAAGCTTCAACGCCAGCGTACACGGCCTCGCGCTCAGGACCGGCCACGACGACGTGGCAACGTGCCAGGACTGCCACGATTCGCACGAGATCATTTCCGACAACGCGCCGACCTCGCCGATTTATTTCACGCGGCAGGCCGAGACCTGCGGCGCCTGCCACAAAAAAGAGGCGCGCGACTGGGAGGCCAGCGTCCACGGCAAGGCCGTCGCCGCCGGCTCGCACGACGCGCCGACCTGCACCGGCTGCCATGACGAGCATAAAATCCGTTCGCTCAAAAACGTTTCCGCCGCGACCATTTCCGGGGAGGTTTGCAGCCGCTGCCACGCGTCGGAACGGTTGAACACCAAATACAACCTGCCGTCCGACCGTGTGAGCACCTTTTTTGAAAGCTATCACGGGCTGGCCGGCCAATACGGTTCCACCGTCGCGGCGAACTGCGCGAGCTGCCACGGCTTTCACAAAATCCTGCCGTCGTCCGACACAAACTCGACGATCAACAAAACCCATCTCGTCGAGACGTGTGGCAAATGTCATCCGGGCGACAACGAAAAATTTGCGCTCGGAAAAATCCACATCGCCCCGGACGGAATGGCGGGTGGCTCGGACGTGGGCAGCCGCTTGAACCGCTGGGTGCGGAAAATTTATCTCGTCCTGATTTTCGCAACCATCGGCGCGATGGCCTTGCACAACGGTATTCTGTTCATCAAAAAGACGCTGGCGCGCCTGCGCGCGACGACCCGGCCCGTCCTGCGCATGAACGCGGCACAGCGCTGGCAGCATTTCATGCTGGCCTCAAGCTTCATCGTGCTGGCGATCACCGGGTTCGCCCTGAAATTTCCTGACTCTTGGCTGGCACGCTGTTTGGGATCAAGCGAGCCGGTTCGTCGCTGGGTGCATCGCATCGCCGGAATCATCCTGCTGGCCGTCGGCGCATATCATATTATTTACATTCTGGCGACGCGTGATGGCCGCCGGCTGGTGCGCGATTTGTTTCCGGTAAAACAGGATCTGGCTGATATGTGGTGTGCGGTGCGTTATCTCACGGGCTTGCAAAAGAAGAGGCCGGAAATCGGCCGCTTTGGTTACGCCGAGAAAATGGAATACTGGGCGGTGATCTGGGGCACGATTATCATGGGCGCAACGGGCCTGATGATCTGGCTCAAAATTGACGTGACACGGTTCCTGCCGCGCTGGGCTGTCGAGGTCGCGACGACGATTCATTATTACGAGGCGGTGCTGGCATGCCTGGCGATTGTTGTCTGGCATTTTTATCATGTCATTTTCGACCCCGACGTTTATCCCATCAATCCTGCCTGTGTTGACGGCCTCATTTCCGGGGAACTTCAGAAACACGAGCATCCACTGGAAAAATGATGCGGCGATGAACGGCGGGCGCGCCCCGGATTGATTTGGACTGCCTGCCTGTTTGCGAGGTAATCAGATATTGTTATTGAAATGACAATATATGTTGTATCAAAGCCAAAGAATGTCGTGCGGCCTGCCGTGAATTCGTTTAACAATTATGCACAAATGATGAAGACATCTTTAATCTGCACACTGGCCGCCGCACTGCTTGTTTTGTCAACCGGCTGCGATCGCGATAATGTAAAAGTCTATCATGTGGAGAAGGACGACGCTTCCGCGCCGCAGGTTCCGGCTCCGGCAACCGCGCCCGCAGGACCGCCGGCGACAATGGCCGCCGGACTGCCCGCGCCAGACAACAGCGGCCAGCCGCAGTTGAAATACGCCCTGCCGGACGGCTGGCAGGAGAAAACACCGACGCAGATGCGCGTGGCGAGTTTTTCGGTCACTGACAGCGGCAAGCAGGCGGACGTGAGCGTCATTCCGATGGGCGGCATGGCGGGCGGCAATCTGGCTAATGTGATCCGCTGGCGCGGACAGGTCGGCTTGGGACCTGTTGATGAAGATGCAGTGCAAAAAATGACTGAAAAAGTCGTGATCGCCGGCCAGGATGCGGATTTGTTCGACATTGCAGGAACCAGCACCGGCAGCGGCGGCGCAGAACGCATCATTGCCAGCGTCCTCCATCGCGACGACACCGCATGGTTTTTCAAGATCACCGGCGACGCGGATTTGGTAGAAAAACAAAAACCTGCTTTCGTTTCATTCTTGAAATCAATCCAGTTTGGCGAACTCGCCGCACCTTCGACGATGGACTTGAGCCAGTTGCCGCCGTCGCATCCGGCGATTCCCGGATTGAATACGGGCAATACAACTACTCCCGCGCCCGATGCCGGAAATGTTCCGACTTGGACAGTTCCCGCCGGGTGGCAACCCGCGCCTTTGACACAATTTTTGGTCGCAAAATTTTCCATCAATGCCGCAGACGGCTTGCAGGCGGCAGTGAACATCAGTTCGCTTGATGGCGATGGCGGCGGTCTGCTGCCGAACGTGACCCGCTGGCGCGGGCAACTCGGACTTGATCCGGTTGGCGAAGCGGATTTGGCGCAACTGCCGACGATGGATGCTTCCGGCGGCAAGGCAACCGTGGTTGACATTTCCGGCACCGATGCCGCTACAGGCAAACCCACTCGGCTCGTCGGCGTTGTGCTGCCGTTCGGCGGACAGACCTGGTTTTACAAGCTGATGGGCGATGCAAGCGTCGTGGCGCAGCAGAAGGATGCGTTCACGCAGTTTATACAGTCGGCCAAATACCCCGATGCTCATTAAGAAAATAGTTTCGGTCTTCACGTCGCTCAAGCTCACCTGCGTGCTGCTGGCGTTCTCGATTGTGCTGGTGTTCATCGGCACGCTGGCGCAGGTGGACGACGGGCTTTACGCGGTGCAGTCGCATTATTTCCGTGCGGTGTTCGTGGGACTTTCGCTTGACCCGCTGCAATTTACCGGCATCACGCTTTTGGGATACAAACTGCCGCTCATTTTGCCCGGCGGCTACCTCATCGGCGTTTCGCTGCTGGTGAACCTTGTTTGCGCGCACATTTACAGGTTTCAACTGACCACCAAAAAAATCGGCATCCAGCTTGCGCATGCGGGCGTCATCCTGCTGCTCGTCGGCCAGCTCGCGACGGACATGCTCGCGCGCGAAATGCAGATGCACCTTTCCGAGGGCGAGTCCAAGGATTATTCGGAAAGCGCGACGGACTACGAACTGATTTTCAAGGATGGAGACCAGGTCACGGCCATCCCGCAACGGCTTTTGCAACAGGGCGACACACTAAAGATCGACAGCCTGCCGTTCTCCATCCGCGTCAATACTTTCTGGAAAAACTCCGACTTGAGCTACCGCGCGCCGATGATGAAAAATGCGCCGGCCATCGCGGGCAACGGAGTGGCGCTGAATTTCGATTTCGTCCAGAAGCCCGATGTTAAAACGACGGACGAAAAAAACATTCCAACCGCGATCATCGAATTGACCGGGCCGGGCGGTTCCCTGGGCACCTGGGTTGCGTCTGACTGGTCGGGCGAAGCTTCGCTGGTCGAGGCGGTCCAAAACAGTTACGCGCAGCAGATTTCACCGGTCATGGCACACACCATCGCCGGACAGCTGGTCGCGCCGCAGTCGGTCGCGGTCAACGGCCAGAATTACTCCTTTGTCCTGCGGCCGACCCGCATTTATCATCCGTTTTCCATCACGCTGCTCAAGGCGACACACACGGATTATGCCGGCACGGACATCCCGAAGGATTTCCGCAGCCGCGTGCAGGTGAAAAATCCCAAGACAGGCGAAAATCGCGAGGTGGAGATTTCCATGAATCATCCGCTGCGCTATGACGGGCTGACATTTTATCAATACCAGATGTCTGCGGGCGAAATTGTGGAGCGCACGGGGCAGACCCCGTCGTCGGTGCTGTCGGTCGTTCACAACCCGAGCTGGTTGACACCTTACATCGGCTGCGCGATGGTTGGCGCGGGACTGCTCACCCAGTTCCTGACGCACCTGGTCGGGTTCGTCTCCAAAAGGAAGAAGAAATGAACAAGATTTTTCAAAAATGGTTCCCGCCGCTCTTGATGGCGGTGATGGCTGTCTGGTTTTTCGGCAACCTGCGGGCGCCGAAGGACAAGGATTTTGCATTCAGCGAATTCGGCCGGCTGCCCGTGACGGCGAACGGCCGCGTGGTGCCGATGGATTCGCTCGCGCGCAATTCGCTTTTGGAACTGCGCGAAAAGCAGACTCTGAACACNNGCCGACGGCTGGCCGGTCTTCCGCGTGGACAATCCCGACTTGATCTCGCTGCTGAAGCTTCCAGACAAAAGCGAGGCCCTGCACCAGGACGGAAAACATTATTCATGGAACCAGATTTTCCCCGCGATGGACGTGCTGGACCACGAAAACGACCGCATTGAAACCAACTCCCAGCCCCAGGACCGCACCGCATACGAAAACGCGGTCATCAAGATTCACGAGCGGCTCGCGCTTTATGCGGCACTGAAAAACACGGCGCAACCGGCGGATGCGCAGGACTGGCCGGCGGAGCTTGCCATGTATGAAAAGGCCATACCCGACGGCGTCGTGGCTGTGAAGGCGCAGCAGGCCGGCCAAACCTATGACCATACAAATTTCGATGTGATGGTCGGTTACATCCAGGATTTCCAGTTCATGAGCAGCCTCGAACCGCCGCTGATCCTGCCGCCCTCCGGCACCCACGACTGGCGGCGCATGGGTGACGCGCTGCTCGACTTGCCGCGCGGCACGCCGGTGGACGCGGCGATGAGTGACTATGCCATGATGGCCGGCGCACTCGCGGCCAACCAGCCGGAAGAATTCAATTCGGCGCTGAAGGATTATTATTCCACGCTCGTGCCGGCGCAGGCCAAGGCCCTGGCCAAAGCGCGCGCGGAAGTTTTCTTCAACCAGATGGAGCCGTTCTACAATGCGATGGTCATTTATATCCTCGCCGGGCTGCTCGCGATCTTTTCATGGTTTAATTGGTCGGAAACGCTGCGCCGCTCGGCGGTGTGGTTGATTGCGCTGGCGTTTGTGATCCATACGACGGGCTTGATCTACAGGATGGTGCTCGAAGGCCGTCCGCCGGTGACGAATCTTTATTCGTCGGCCATCTTCATCGGCTGGGGGGCGGTCGTGCTTGGGATTGTTCTCGAAAAGCTTCATAAAAATGGGATTGGCGCGGTGGTTTCTTCGGGCATGGGATTCATAACCCTCATCATCGCGCACAATCTGGCGCGGGAGGGCGACACGATGGAAATGATGCGCGCGGTGCTGGACACCAATTTCTGGCTGGCCACGCACGTCGTCGTCGTCACGCTCGGCTATGCGAGCACATACGTGGCCGGATTTCTGGCGCTGATTTACATCCTGCGCGGCGTGTTCACAAAAACCCTGGACGAGCCCACGGGCAGATCGCTCGCGCGGATGGTTTATGGCATTGTCTGCTTCGCCACTCTGTTCAGTTTTGTCGGCACGGTGCTGGGCGGCATCTGGGCAGACCAGTCGTGGGGCAGGTTCTGGGGCTGGGACCCCAAGGAAAACGGCGCGCTTATCATCGTGTTGTGGAACGCGCTCATCCTCCATCTGCGCTGGGGCGGAATCATTCGCGAACGCGGCCTGGTTTGCTGCGCCATCGGCGGCAACATCGTCACGGCGTGGTCATGGTTCGGCGTGAACATGCTCGGCATCGGGCTGCACAGCTACGGGTTCACGGACGCGGCTTTCAAATGGCTGATGCTGTTTGTGACAAGCCAGATTGTGTTTATCGCCCTTGGCCTGCTGCCTGCAAGAATGTGGAAAAGCTTCCACTCGCGACCGGCTTGACCGGCGCGGTTGCTTTCCGCTGAAAATAATCCGACCGACGCACAAACAGAACCGGCCGGCGCTGCATAACCCCGGGATTCTTCCGTCCACCCNNCCTCCGGGGTAAAGCGTCCACCCCGCAGGTTCTGCCCGCCACCCCACGGGGTGAGGAGTCCACCCCAAGGGTTTTTGCGGCTACCCCCGGGGGTGAAGTGTCTACCCCCAAGGTTCTGCTCGTCCCATGCCGTGGCCGTGACCAAAAAGCGACAATTTGACGAAGTGCGCCCATCCTCGGGCGCAGCAAAGTGGCAGACCAAACCCTCGTCGGAAAACCGGGAGCAACTCGCCAATCCGTCCTTTGCTGTGACCGGGGACGACCACATTCCGGCTCCGGACTATTGTCGGGCTGTCCCTTTGGGACCGGGAACCATCTGACAGAGATGGCATGACCAAAAACCATGCTGGACTCCGCATTCCAACGGGAATAGGTTCGTCTCGTGAAAAAGGACAGGCTGCACAATACACTGGCGATCATTAGTTAGGCCGCTACGCACATGAGCAAGCGCATATTCCTAGTCATTTTTATTTCTTGCGTATTTGTTTTCGTCGCTACTTGGATTGTTCATGTCCTCACTCCGAAAAATGATGAAAGAAGATTCCAAACCATGCGACGTGCCAGTGATTCCTATTCGCGGGCACTTGCTTTTGAGCATGGCCGTTGGGGAGGCTTGTTAAGCATCCTTCACCGATCCGACCATTTCTTGAATACCTACAAGGCCGAGCGCGAGGAGTTATTCACATCGGGATTTTTGACGAATCTGACCTTTACGATTCCAGCGGATGGAGCACGCCGAGATGAGTGGATTCGACAGGAGGTTGTTTTGACTCACGGCACAAACGTCGAGGTGGCGTTCCCGATTGTGAGTCGCGATGGCGAGGAGACGATTACATGTCGCACATCGGACGCAGCATTTTTGCGCCACACTCTCGGAGAGTGATTTTGCATACAAATCGTCCTAATATGAGGATAAGCTCCAAAGCGTTTTCCACTTTTCCCTGCTAGAGCGGTTTCAATAATACTGCGGTCGTGTTTTGCCAGCGCACCTGAAAAATACTGCGAGGTTTTGGACTGCGGCAGAGGGCTGCCGCAGTCCAAGACGCTGTCGCGCCAGCCGGTCAACCCAATCCAACTTGTCGGCAATGGTATTTTTGAAACCGCTCTAAATTTTATTTCACGCCGCGCACGGGACAGGTTTATTTCCATCGGCACGCATATATTTGGAGCCGCAATGAAACGGCAGCTTTGGCATCTGCCGGCGGCGGTTAAAACACCTCGGCCTTGAGGCCGCTGACTTCCCGGACTTGCTGGGCGATATACGCGAGCGATTTCAAGGGCAGATGACCGCAATTGGAATTTGGCGAAGGCCGCGCGGCCGAGTAAATCTGGACGAGTGGGATTTGCGCGCCGGCCCGCTTCAATTCGTTCAGCCGTTTCGCATATTCGTCGATGTCATAGTCGGACGGTTCTTCATGGCCCAGCATCTGGAAAAGGCTCTGGATGATCACCGGCCTTTCGCGTGCGACCAGGAGGATGTTCTTTAAAATCTTGTCGAGCGCACAGTCGGGGCAGTTCACCTCATCCATGTAGGATTGCGTTCCGGCATCCAGCTTGACCCAGATTTCGTCCTCCTTTGTAAAGAGTTTAAAACCCTCCCGCACTTGCGGCCGGTCCAGCCCGGTTCCATTGGTGATCAGCACGATCTTGAAGAACGGGAACTCCCCCAGCGCGCGGACATGGACGACGGTGCGGAGGGCATCCAGGAAATTCGGGCTGAGCGTCGGTTCGCCGTCTCCGCTCAAGGCGACGTGCCGCAGATTCAGCAATTCCGACGGCGTGGTGTTATATGGGTGCAAGCTGCGGATCGCCCCGGTATCCACCATGGAAAGCATGCGCTGCAACTCCACCGCCACCAAGTTCACATCCAGGGATTTTTCCAGTGGTGGCTCGGTGCGGTCCACCTCGCAATACTCGCAGTTGAAATTGCAGGCCTTGTCCGGGTTCATGTTGACGCCGATGGACAGGCCGCGCGCGCGCGACGACACCACGGCATAAACAAAATGATTGCCCAAAAACTCACGCGGGCGCGAATACACCGACCCCGTCAAATCCTGGTGGTTGTGGGCGATTCTGCCGGAAATTTTATGATGCGTTTCTGGTTCAGTGCTCATGCAGTGATGCCTTTTGTTCATTCGGGATGGCGGCTTGTCGCAGTTCGGGGTTCTGCCTCGGTGCAGGCGCGGGCGTTTTAATTAGCGCCAGCTGCAGCCTCCCGGCTTCCTCCGCATCAAATGCCGCCATTTCCTTTTCCATCATGACCGAGATCATGAACAGCCCCAGAAAGACCGCGCCCGACGGCAACGCCACCATCCACGACGGGTTGACGTTGAAGCCGCTGAAATCAATGATGCTTCCCGCGACGATTCCTGTCGCCGAAAGCCCCAGCAAAGTTTTGGATATAATTGTCATGTTGTTGTGCAATCCGCCCGCTGACCCATTCAGTAAGCTGGTTGAACATAGGTGAAGTCCCATTTTGACACTCTCCAGTTTTTGCCGGATGTCCATCGTTTTTTGCCACCATTCAAAAAGGGATGTAAGCGCTACCGCGCGCCTTTTCGTAGACCCGAAGTGATTTGCCCGTGGAATTTGTGGATGCCGGTCCGCGCTGGATCGCGGACAAACCGTGAAGTCTCCGCCTGCTATTTCAATTCTGCCGCAATTTGTTCACCCAGCGGAACGGCCTCGGCCACCGGACGTTTTCCCTCGCCGCGTTTCACATGCTCGTCACGAAACGAAACCGCCCGCATGAAAATTTTGTCGCCCGCGATCTCCGCATAAGCGCCCACCGGGCTCTGGCAGCCGCCGCCCATCGCGCGCAAAAACGCGCGCTCAGCCGTAACGCAATGGAACGTGTTGAAATGATTCAACCGCTCGCAAATTTTTGCGATGCGCTCGTCATCCGCGCGGATCTCGATGCCGATCGCGCCCTGTCCAACGCAAGGCAACATCACGTCCACATCCAGAATCGTCGCCAGCAAACCTTCCGGCACGGCGTCGCCCAGGATTTTTCCGTCCGGCTTGATTACAAAATTCAGCCGCGTCAGTCCCGCCAACGCCAGAATCGTCGCGTCCAGTTCGCCACGCTCCGCCACCTTTTGCATCCGCGTCGTCACATTGCCGCGTATCTCCACGATGGTTAGGTCTGGCCTCGCCGCGAGCAACGTCATCTTGCGGCGCGTGCTGCTCGTGCCGACGACCGTCCCGGCCGGCAATTCCATCAATGTCACATGCGGAGCCAGTCCCTTGAGTGCGCTCTGCCCGGGAATCCATTCGTCGGATTTCTTTTCCGCCAGTTGCGCGTAATACTTTGCATCGCGATAAATCAAAACATCGCGCACATTTTCGCGCTTCGGCGTGGCGGCCAGGATCAAGCCCGCCGGAACTTCCGTCGGCAAATCCTTCAGGCTGTGGACGGCGAGGTCGGCCTGGTTCTTCAGCAGAGCCACCTCGAGTTCCTTGGTAAACAACCCTTTCGGCAGGCCACCCTCGGTTTTTGCCATCGAAGCCTTCTGCAATTTGTCGCCGGTGGTCTTGATGATTTTCAGCTCGAACCGCAGGCGTGGAAAATTTTTGCGGCACTGTTCCGCAATGAAGTTGGCCTGTGCAAGCGCAAGCGCGCTGCCGCGCGTGGCGATGATGATGGGACGTTCGACTGGCATCTTTAGACACGATTAACAGAATTTACCCGGTGAAGAAAGCAAGAACAGCTTCATTTCTGTCAATAACTGCACCAACTTACAATTTTATTCTGTTCATAGAAGATATCTTTATCCGTGTTGCCGGATGACGCGGTGCAAGCATCTAAAAATTTGCTGGATTGGAACACTTTGTTCATCACCAACTCTCCGATGATGCCGTTCTCGTGGACAGATACAAACGCCGCCGCATGGTCGGAGTAATTCTATCGCATAAAACTGGGCGCCGCATCCATGAAATTAAAGCCGGGGCAGTCGGCATTTTAATGGCGTAACCATCCGGCGTTTGTTGCATCTTAACAATTACAACCTTGTGAAAAATTCAAACTCTTCTTTAAAATCTACGGAAAACGGGCGCTCATACTTCATGGTCAAACCTTTTACAACAATCTTGGCTGGCTATTTCTGTTTTGCGATCGGCTGGCTTTCGCCTGCATTTGCTGATCAAAACGTGGAACTCAAAGGCGACGCCGGCGGCAAGCGCTTCGACGGCATAGGCGCAGTGAGCGGCGGCGGCGCGACCTCGGTGTTGTTGAAGGATTATCCCGAACCGCAGCGCAGCCAGGTTTTGGACCTCCTCTTCAAGCCCAAGTTCGGCGCATCCATGAGCGCATTGCTGGTGGAAGTTCCCGGCGACGCCAACGCCACGCAAGGAGCCGAGCCGAGCCATATGCACAGTCGTGATGATTTGAATTTCAGCCGCGGCGATGAATGGTGGCTGATGCGCGAGGCAAAAAAGCGAAACCCGGAGCTGTCGCTCGACGCCTGCGCATGGGGCTGTCCCGGCTGGGTGGGCAATGGGAATTTCTGGTCGCAGGACATGTGCGATTATTACGTCAAATGGATTCAAGGCCTAAAATCAGTCTATGGTCTGGATTTGGATGCGATTGGTTGTCGCAATGAAAAAGGCGTCAATGAAGACTTCGCGAAAAAATTTCGCGCGACACTTGATGCGAGCGGATTGCAAAACGTGAAAATTCACGGCTTCGACAACTGGGACAAGACTAAATTCAACTGGGTCAGGCATATGACCAACGATCTGGTGTTGCGCAATGCAGTGGCCATTTTGAGCAATCACACGATGACTTACATCCCGACGCCTCCGGATGTGCAACAGCTCGCCGAGGGATGGAACAAACCGATTTGGAACACGGAAGAACATGTCTATAAAAAGGGTTTCGACTGCGAAATAAGCCTCGTGCAGGCGTTCAACGAAAATTATCTCAACAGCGGCGTAACCAAAATCGTGAACTGGTATCTCGTCGGCTCCGTTTATCCGATGGAATCTTATTCCGAAGATCCCGCCGCCATGATTGCAAATTCTCCATGGAGCGGAAATTATCACACCCGTGAAGCGTTGTGGGGCTATGCACACTACGGACAATTCTCAAAGATCGGATGGCAATATCTCAATGGCGCGTGTGGCAGGCTGACGAACGGCGGTACGTTCGTAACGCTCAAATCGCCGGGCAAGGATTACAGCGTCATCATCGAAACCAAGGGCGCGCAATTATTGCAAAATGTCACCTTTAACATCAGCGGCGGTCTGTCCACCGGCAAACTTTGTGTCTGGCGCAGCAACTCAAAGGAACAGTTTGTCCAGCAAGACTCCATCACGCCCGTCGTTGACAATCTTGCGGACGGGACATTCACCGTTGCGCTCGAACCGGATTCGATTTATTCCATTTCCACTACCACCGGACAGCAAAAGGGATCGTTCGACAACATTCCCGCAGAACAGAAATTCCCGTTCCCGTATTACGAGACGTTTGACGAATATTCTTTGCCGCAACAGTTTGGTTATTTGCCGCATTACACGGCGGACATCGCCGACATCTTTGAAATCGCCGACCGTCCGGATAAAACCGGAAAGTGTCTCCGTCAGGTCATAAGCGAGAAACCTCAGAGCTGGGCGCCCGAATGGATGCCCTATACCATCATCGGAGATGACAATTGGAATGATTACGAAGTCAGCGCCGACATCTATTTGGACGACGGCGGCTGGGCCGGCGTCATGGGCCGCGTCAACAACGTCGGCGACGGCTATGGCTGTGCGCCAAAGGGATATTACCTGAAGCTGGCGGCGGACGGCTCTTGCACCCTGATTGTCATCAATGGAAAGGCCGGTGCCGAGGAACTGGGCGACGCAGAGCATCAAGAAGCGGTTCGTGCCGCCAGCAATTCTGATGACAAGGGCGAGAAACAGGTGGTAGCCGGCACCGCAAAAAAATTTGATGCCAGTCAATGGCACAACTTAAAACTCCAATTTTCCGGAACCGCCATCAAAGGTTTCGTGGATGGCGCTCAGGTTTTATCCACTGCAAACAACGCCTTTTCACACGGCATGGCCGGCCTCGTCACCGGCGACAGCAAAACCCGCAACACCGCCTGCTTCGACAATCTTCTGATCAATGCCGTCGGCGCTCCGACACCAAAGCCAACGGTTTTTGCAAGGAACTTCACGCCGATTTACAAACCTTGA
>PKZR01000424.1:0-465 GCA_003133815.1 Limisphaerales bacterium
GTGCTGCCTTCAGAACTGTTCAGTTCAAAATCACCGGCGATGTTGAGAATCGCATTGCCGGAGATATTCACGAACGAACTGGGAACACGCGTTGTGTTACCGAAACTAAACGATGGGGCGCTCACGTTGGCGCTGCCAAGCAAGGTCAACGTCGAGACAGACGGATAAGTTCCACTGCCCGGGGCATCAGCCAGTCGAAGAGCTGAACTGGTCGTAATCGTCGCAGCATCCTGCACAATCGCCGTGCTAACACCATTCAGGCCTGCCACGTCAAAAGTTCCGGTCAGTGCCGTGTTGCCACCCAAAATCAGCGTCCCTGCATTAATCAAGGTGGTTCCTGTATATGTCGCACCGCCGCTGCTGCCGGAACCTATCTGCTGCGAACCAGACCCATTGATCGTAAGAGTCGCCCCGCTGGAGGCAGTATCGTTCAAAGTGCCAGTATAAAGGGCCGGTGCGCCGTTG
>PKZR01000424.1:503-3771 GCA_003133815.1 Limisphaerales bacterium
GCATTGGTTCCGTTGAACGTGTTCGCAGAGCCCAGCACCACCGTGCCGGTGCTGCCGGCCTCTGCGTTGATGACAAGACTGTTCGTGGACAAAGTGCCTGACGAAGCAATGACGCCGGCAACCGTCAGAGTCTGGCCGCTTGCCGCATCAATCAACCCGGCATTCAAGCCCCCGCCTGAAACCGGCCCTATGCCGATGCCGCGATTGGCGTTCAAAGTCAGTGTCGTCGCCGCCAGCAAATCACCTCCTGTGAAAATGATATTGTTTGCCGTTGCCGTTGCTGGGACGACACCCAAGCTGGCTGAATTTCCGGCCGATGCACCATCCGCCGCAATGCTCAAGACGCCAGAACTGATGACTGTGCTGCCGGTGTAAGTATTGTTGACGCCGCTCAATATCACTGAGCCGGAACCGGCCGCAGCCACATTGCCATTGCCGCTGATCACACCGCTCAAGGTGACTGCGCCACCATTGTTATTGGCCGTGATCGTGTGCGACGAGGCCACCGCAATGTTATTTGCAATGTTCAAGCCGGTTGCTAAAGGTTGCAACGTGCTGTTTGCCGTCACATTGACATCACCCGCGCCCAATGAAATGTTGTTTCCCAACTGCAGGGTCGCGCCGTTCAACGTGGTGCCCACTGTTCCTGATGACGCCGGGCCATAAGTATTGGCATTGGTCAAAGCCAGTGTGCCTCCGCCGGTCACTGTCAAAGTTTCAGGTGTGGACTGGTTTGCAACGATGCCTCCAATCGCCAGTGAGTCACCAGTGCCAACCGCAGCACTGACGTTGCCGTTCAAGGCGACCGCCGTATTAATCGCGTTGGATATTCCTGCGGTTACGGCAATCGGAATCCCATGAGTTGTGTTATCCAAAGTCAAGGTGTTCGCTCCGATAATGGTGTAGGAACTGGCGTTGTTGAATGCAATTCCGCCCACGGTTTCATTTACATTCAAAGTCACCGGCAAACCCACGCCACCGCTGCCTAAGGTGGCGGCATCACCCGCACTGTGCGGCGCAGTGCCGCCCGTCCAGTTGCCGCCTTCAGACCAGTTCTGGTCGGCATTTCCATCGGTCCACGTCGCCGCCACGCCCAGTTGTACAACTGTCAAGATAACGGAATTACCACTGATTGAAATGGTGCCGGCATAACCGCTGGCAACAATCCCGGTTCCGCCGGGTGATGAGTTGACCGTTGAACCGCTTGTAATTCCTCCCGTGGCTGTCAACAATGGATAAACACCCGTGGTCAACCCGGAAGCAACCACATTTACCGTGGTATTGGTCAAGGTCACGCTGCCTGAAACCGTCATCGGCGAACTCACGCTCAATGACGCATAAGAATTGGTGGTCCATGTGACATTGCCAGCCAGCGTGCCGGTGCTGCCCAAAACCGCGCCGGCCGCCACGATCGTGCCACCCGTATGTGTGCTGCCGCCGTTCAAATACAACCCGCCCACGCCGGACGACCCTGAATTTGCCACTGTCAGCGAGCCACTGCTGCCATTGCCGATTGAGTTGGCATAAGTCACAGTCTGACCATTGAAATCAATTGTCGCATTACCGGCAAATGTGACTGGTTGCACACTAATGTCCAACACAGTCCCGGCAGTGCCCAGAGCCAGCGTAGAGTTATATTGCAACGTGCCTCCATTGAAGATTGTCGGGCCTTGATCCGCGCCTCCCAGATCATACTCAGAGTTGATGTTCAGTGTCGCACCGCCCGTGATGATCGTTCCACCAAATTGATAGTTGCCTGCAGTGTTGTTGGCATAATTCAAAACCACCGTGCCGGTGCCATATACCGGCGTGGTGTTCGCCGTTCCGGTGCCGGATCCCGGCAGCAATCCTGCCACATTGCCATTCGCAGTCGAGGCAGGAATACCAATGACCAGCGGTCCCGTTCCAGATGCACTTCCAATCTGTCCATCCACCGTCAACGTGGAGCCTGCCGCAGCCGCCAGACCGCCGCCATTGGCAAGAAGGTTGATCGGACGCTTGTTGACAGCTGCATTATCCAATGTAAATGAGTTGGTGGCCACTATCGTTCCACCATTCAGGTAGATCGCAGCGGCAGTCGCCGGTGTTCCGAAGGTGGAATCGGCAACGGCCACTGAATAACCACCATTGAGATACGTCGGGCCAGTTTGTGTGTTACCGGCGGCATAGATAACCGTGCCGGGGCCGTTCTGCACCAAGCTGTTGATCGATGCCCCACTGCGTCCATTGTAAAAACCGGCCGAGAAGAGGAAATAACCAAGTGTATTATTCTGCCATACTTGCATCGCATTGACCTTGGCTGTGGTGGTTCCGTAATAAGGCGACCATGTGACACCGCTGATGCCGGCATTTTGGGCACCCATATTGGGCGTGACCAAGATGCCGGAACATTGAACATTGTCTGCATGCGGGTTGCTGACAATGGTTGGAGTATTAGCGGTGGCCGAAGGCGTGTTGAACCGCAATGTCTGACCATACTGCGTACCGGAGGCAAGTGCAAAGCCCGCCGCAGGTACGTCCATGTTATCGGCAAATGTTGCGGCATTATAGAAACCGGTCACCTGGCTGCCACCAATTATGGTATAAGGCGAGGCTCCAGCAGTGCCAGCAGCCACATCGGTTGATGCCCAGTCATAAAGACCCACCGTGGCATAGGCACCCAAGTTTGCAGCCGTTCCAGTCGAGACGTTTTGGATGAGGCCCAAAGTCCCAGTACCCACCGTGGTTGTCATGATGGTTGCCGTTGCAGCCACGCCATTGGAGGTAAGAGTGCTACCGCCAGTGTAGGTGGCAGTGGCTGGTCCATTAAACACAACCGAGCCGCCGAGGACTTCCGTCATCGCCCCAAGCGCGAGCGTGGCCGATCCGTTAGCCGAAATAGCCGAACCACCTGCATTGAACGTCGCACCATTATTCGTCTGTGCGGATGATGCACTCGCTCCAACCACATTCAGAGCGCCGCCTCCAAACTTTAACGCCGAGGTATTTGCAATAATATTGCTAGAAATGCCACCCGTTGAGAAATTCAGATTAAGGATGCCAGCATTAACGGCCGTGGCTCCTGTATAGGTGTTGGCATTCGTCAGCGTCACCGTTCCAAGCCCATTCGCAGTAAGACCACCCGCACCGGAAATCACACCACCCAGCACCATCGAAGCACCGCTGGCGGCTGTCACGTTGTTTGTGACCGGAAATACAATTGGCAGATTGACTGTCTCAAGGTTCGGTGAATTGTCCGCCAACGTATTGGTGCTGACGATCTCATTGC
>PKZR01000401.1 GCA_003133815.1 Limisphaerales bacterium
TGGATAAGTTGGCATCATTTAGGCTGTAATTCTGTTGAAAGGAAAACGAGCTATGATGAAAACATTGGAAGTGATAGACGAAGCCGTTCGTAATCCGAAACATCCGTTCCGCAAAGCGGATAATCAGCCTAAAAAGGCTGAAAAAAACCGCTACGAGCGGCGCAAAATCAAGGAATACCTGCATCTGGGAGATTGGGCGGCCGAGGAAATGGCTTAGACGGATTTATTCAGACTGATCAAAAAGTGCCAGTTTGTCTTGCAATAAACTGGTTCCCAGGGAAAATCACCGCTGGCAGTCTGGGCAGATTCCAAAAAATTCAAGCTTGTGCGTGACGGCTTTGTAACCGTTTTTGGCTGCGATGCTCTTCTCGATTTTTTTAGGAAAGCATTCTTCAATCTCCACGACTTCCGAACAGTTCGTGCAAACCAGATGATGGTGATGACCGTCGTCATTTTCACCGACAAGTTCAAACCGCGCCGCGCCATCGCCGAAATCAAACCGCTTCACCATGCCCATTTTCTCGAGAAGATGCATTGAACGGTAAATCGTCGCGAGATCGCAACTGCCTTTGGACATCTCGGAAAAAATTTCCTTGTTCGTCAGCGGATGCGGATGCGCTCGCAGAATTTCCAGAATCGCCGCGCGCGGGCCGGTGATTTTTCGCGACTGCCCGCGCAACTGATTTTTCAGCGCGGACATTTCCTGCCGCTTGTGCGAATGAGCATGCGCGTGCGTTTTCATTTCGGTTCAAAAAATCGCACTGACGATTTCCAAAATCAAGTTCATTGCAAACCTTCCGTATGATTAAAAAATAAAAAAGCGGCGGTCATGATGACCGCCGCCATAAACTGCGTTGAAAGATTACTTCATCAGAAGCATCTGGCGCGCGCGCTTGATGGCGTTCGTCAGGCGGCGCTGATAATGCGCGGGCATTCCGGTGTATTTGCGCGGCAGGATGCGGCCCTGGTCGGTGACGTATTGCCGGAGCAGGTTGGTGTTCTTGAAATCGAGCGCGTCCTCGGTGAAGTCAATCTTCGGCTTTGGGCGCGGCGTGCGGTTCTCGGTGGGGCGGCGGTTGCCGCGCTTGTCTTTTTCCGTGTTTGTCTTGCGTGGCATATTATTTGATCTCCTTGTGCAAGGTGTGGCGGCGCAGAAACGGGTTGAACTTCTTAAGCTCCAGCTTTTCCGTCTTCAGCTTTTTATTGCGCGTGGTCGTGTAGCGCGAAGGCGATTTGCCTTCCTTGCGCGCCTCGCTGCATTCGATGGTGATGATTTCGCGTGCCATAAATTATTCCTTTTCTTTTGCCACTTTCGCCTCTTCGGGCTGTTCGTCCTCGTCCGTTTCAACTTCCGTGACATTGCCGCCGTCCACCGTGCCGAGCGCGCCGATGCGGCGCGATTTCAATGCGCCTTCCTTTTCCAATTGCGCCTGGGCGTCCACCGTGAACCGGGTCCACGGAATCGCCTCGAGCCGCGCGCGCGGAATGCTTTTGCCGGTCAGCTCGCAGACGCCGTAGGTTTTTTTCTCGATGCGCTTGAGCGCCTCCTCGATTTCATAAACCGCGTCCTGATCGGACGAGAGCAGGCTCAAGGCGAAATCGCGGTCAAAATTGTCCGTGCCCGAATCCGCCATGTGCAGGCTGTAGCCGGCCATTTCCTGTGCGGATTCCTTGGCCAGGCCGTTCATCTGGTGGAGCAACTGCTCGCGCAACTCCAGCAAACGGCTGTAATACTTCTGCCACTCGGCCTTGATCTTCTTCATGTCAACGGCCATGCCGTTGGCTTTTGAGACCGGCCGTCCGAGGATGGACGCCGATGTTGCGGACGCCTGCGGCTTGCCGCGCAGCGCGGGTTTTTTGGTTTCTTTTTTCTTGGCTGTCACAAATTAAAATTAGTTTCCGGCTTTAATTCCGGTTCGTCAAGAGCGCGGGAATCTAGCAGATGAATCCAAATATGCCACATAAATTTTCAAAAAAATTTTGGATGCCAGATGATCGCAAAGCGGGGAACGAATGAGCAATTGCTGAAGTTTGGCTACTAGCTTAACAGCCCTTCTCAATGCACGCATACGCATTATGATTGTGTATGCTCTCGAAATTTTCCGCCTCCACCTTATACCAGCTCACCCGTTTATCCGCGTTCAATCGCAGCGCCACGTTGCGCACCAGGTCCTCCACGAACACCGGATTTTCATACGCGCGCTCCGTCACCGCCTTTTCGTCCTGCCGCTTGAGCAGCGCGTAAAGTTCTGAACTCGCCGACTTCTCGATCATCGAAATCAAATCTTCAATCCAGACGATTTTTCGCGAGCGGATCGCCACCGTCACCTCTCCGCGTTGGTTATGCGCGCCGTATTTGGCAATCGCCTTGGAGCACGGGCAGAGAGTCGTCACGTTCGCCTTCACCGTCAGGACAAAATCAATTTCCGCGCCGCACGCCGCCGCATCGAAACGCGCGGTGTAATCCATCAGGCTTTCCAGCCGCGACACCGGCGATTTCTTGGACATGAAATACGGAAACTCGATCTCCAGATGTGACGTGGCCGCGTTCAGCTTCCTTTGCAGCTCCCGAAGAATCTCATTGATGTTCTCGACATGGATGACGCTGCCGTGCCCATTGAGCACCTCCACAAACCGGCTCATGTGCGTGCCTTTGAATTCCTTCGGCAGATCCACAAACATGCCGATGGTCGCGATGGTGTTCTGCACACTGCGCGCCTTGTCGCGAACCTGGATTGGAAAGCGCAGCCCGCGTACGCCGACTTTGTCAATGCGCAGTTCGCGCGTGTCGCGTTCGCTCTGCTTGTCGTGCAAATGTGCCGCTGAATTTTTCAGGTTCGTTCGAGACATGAAACGAAAATAGCAGGTTTGAATTAAATGGCAAAAGTGTTCTCCGCAACAAAAGCTGGCTCGGCTTGCATTCCTGAGCTTTAATCCATGTAAATTTCTATAATCCGATGCAAGTCCGCCAAGCCACCCATGCCGATGCTCGCAGGATCGCGCAGATTCATGTTGAAACCTGGCGGGGGGCATATCGCGGGCATATGCCGGATTCTGTGTTGGACGCCCTTGACGCAGACAAACGCACTTTCTTTTGGAAAAATCATCTGGGAAAGCAACCACACGGAATCTTTGTCGTTGAATCTGGCAAACCAATCATCGGATTTTGTGATCTCGTCCCATCGCGCGACAAAGATTCCAATCCCAATGAAGTCGGCGAGATTGCCGCCATCTATGTTTTGCCAGAATTCTGGCGCAAAGGCGCAGGCAAGGCGCTTTGCCATTTTTCGTTGCAAGCAGCCAAACTTCAAAAATACAGTTCGGTCACTCTTTGGGTTCTGACTTCCAACGCAGCTGCACGAAAGTTCTATGAAGCAATGGGACTTCGTCTTGATGGTGCAACCAAGGTTGAACAAGGTTTGAATAATTATGAATTCCACGAAGTTCGCTATCGGATTTCTATTTAGTGTTTTGGCCACGTTCTGTTCCATTGCCTTCGGTGATGAAACCTTCCGCGTCGCCACTTACAACGTCGAAAATTATCTGG
>PKZR01000065.1 GCA_003133815.1 Limisphaerales bacterium
ATGCTGCGAGCGATTCAAAAAGCGGCATATAATCCGGCGGGATTCCGGCGGCTACCGACTGTCTGCCGCCGCCGGTGTAGCCTCGGAAGAGATAGCGGAAAAAATAAAAGTAGAAATAAATTCCGCCTGCGATGGCGCCGAAAAGGTATTTGGGCTGCTTGAGCCGTTTGAACCGCGCGACCAGCCGGTTGCGGGCCGAGTGGTATTGCAGATAGAATAGCGCGGCGATCATTTGGGTGCGAGCGGCAACACCGGCGGCGCGAGCGGCTCGCTCGTGGCGCGGAAGAAAATTTCCTCAAGGCTCGCGTCGCCTGACTGTTCGGAAAATTTCTTCGTGATTTCCGCCATTGTGCCGTCGGCGATCTTCTGGCCGTTCTTCAAAATCAAAAGCCGCGTGCAGATTTCCTCGACCAGATGCAGCAGGTGCGAGCTGATGATGATGGCCGCACCGTCGCGGGCGCGTTTCAAAATGGAATCCTTCATGCGCCGGATGCCATAGGGATCGAGGCCGGTCAGCGGTTCGTCAAAATAAATCACGCGCGGCGAATGCAGCAGGCCGCAGGCGATGGCGAGCTTTTGCTTCATGCCGCGTGACAGCTCGCCGGGCAGAGCGTCTTTTTTATTCGCGAGTTCCAATTCGTCCAGCAAAGTGGCGCCGAT
Organism: Limisphaerales bacterium; assembly: GCA_003133815.1. GTDB lineage: Bacteria > Verrucomicrobiota > Verrucomicrobiia > Limisphaerales > UBA11358 > UBA11358. The sequence continues at coordinate 661 of PKZR01000065.1, forward strand.
TTTTTCGTAGACAGTAACTTGGTAAATGCGCGCAACAAAATTCAAGTGCTGCCAGACGGTGAGGTAATCGAACAGGCGCGGTTCATCGGTGAAAAATGCGAGATGCTTCTTGGCGGAGATCGCATCGCTGACGATGTCGTGGCCGCCGACGCGGACGGTTCCGCGCGTGGGCGGGATGATGCCGGCGAGGCAGCGCAGCGTGGTGGTCTTGCCCGCGCCGTTCGGGCCGACGAGCCCGACCACTTCGCCGGGCTGGATGGAAAACGACAAATCATTCACGGCGGTGAACTCGCCGTAAAGCTTGGTGAGACCTTCAACTTGAACCATGTGGTTGGCGTGTGTTGTCCGAGGCTTTACAGGCCGCAACCTAGCAGCAAGCTGGCCTCTGCGTAAAGCGCGGAAATTTTTTGCTTGGATTATTTTTTATTCAGCGTAGAAAGGAAGCGTTCTTTGAAACGGCGGGAAAAGTTTTCCGCAAAAATCGCAGTCAAATGTCAGGGAACCCGGTGTGAATCCGGGACGGTTGCGCCACTGTAACGGCTACAAATTCCCAATGCCACCGAACGAAAGTTTGGGAAGGCGGGAGTGAGGTTTGAGGCCGAAGTCAGGATACCGGTTTGAATGCACTCGTCGGCTCCGAGCGTATCGGGGCACTTCTCCGCAAAGAGAAGGATGAGACCAGTCCGCCCAAACTGTTTTTGGGCGGCTCGTCGAATTCACCTCATTCTTCGTTTGCGAAGTTTGAGGTTTTTTATTTTCAAAATCTTCAACCTTCGCGCTGGTCTCTCAATCGCAAAAACCGTCCGCGTGAAAAATGTTTTCGCGCGGGCAAAATTGAAAGATCAGTTAATGAAAAAATCGTTCGTTGCGCTGGCTTTGGCCGGTCTTTGTTTCGTCGCAAAATCCTCGGCAGTTTCGCTCAATGAGATCCAGTTTTGGATCGGTTCCGGCACCAATCAGGCCGCGCTTGTAATCGAATGGAGCACGCCGGAATCATTCGGCTATACCACGGTTCCCGCGCCCATCGCCGACAAATCGCTGATCTGGGGCTATCGGTTCAATGGCACGGCCACGGCGGCGCAAATGTTCAGCGCCATCGTGGCGGCAGATCCGCGCCTTTACGCGGTGGAAATCATTGACCCCAAATATGGCCTGGGAGTTTTCGGCATCGGCTTTCACCTTGGCGGTGGTGGTGATCTCGGAATTACGGACGGCACGGCCACCAATTATTTCACCAATGGCGTGCTGACCAACGCCACCATTGATGTGGATGCAGCGGCACCGCTAAATACGGGCGACTTGTATTGGGGCGGATTGGGCGGTCCGAACTGGGAATTGTGGACGGAGCAAGGCGATGCAGGCGGCTTATTAAACTGTCCCGACCGTGGCACGAACACCTATTGGACGTCGACCGATCCGGTTTATGACTCTTCCGGCTTCGACGGCCAATGGGATTTTGCCCAAGCCGGGTTGGCGGGCCTGCAACTGACGATCGGTTCCTTGATCGGCATTTCCGTGGCGGCTGGCGAATACGAACCTGATCTGGACGCGCCCTACAATGCGCACAAGCACGCGCCGGCAGAACCTGATCCGGTCATCACCGCGCTGATCAAAAATCTGACCGGTGGTTTTCAAGGCGGCCAGTGGCAGGGACAATTTTTGAGCTGCACCAACTGGTTTTACTCTCTTGAACGCTCGACAGATTTACAAAGCTGGACCACCGTGACCAACGGAATTTCCGGCAATGCCACCAACCTCGTCACCGTTGACCCCGCGCCGCCGACGGACAAGGCGTTTTACCGTGTCCGCGCCGACCTTCCATGAACCAGACGCCATCTTTCAATCCCAGCCAATGCCCGCTGTGCGGCGCGGCGAACGAGTGCCAGCTTTGTTCGCCCGCCGCGCACAAAGGCCCCTGCTGGTGCGCGAAAGTGGAGATGCCCGAAGTGCTCCTCGCTCGCGTGCCGGAAAATTTCCGCAACCGCGCCTGCATCTGCCGGCACTGCGTGGAAAATTTCCAGACGGCAACGAATTTTTCCGCGCCTGCTGCGCCGCGCGCCGCGCGCCGCGCGCCCGCGTTCACTTTGATTGAACTGCTCGTGGTCATCGCCATTATAGCCATTCTTTCGGCCATCCTTTTACCCGCCGTGGCGAAGGCGAAGTTATCCGCCCAACGCGCCGCGTGTGAAAGCAATTTGCGCCAATTGGGCATTGCGACGGAACTGTATTGGGACGACAACGCCGGAAATTGTTTTTATTTCTACTCGGTGCCCAAAACCGTCAATGGCATGAGCGGCGCGCTCTGGTGGTTTGGCTGGATTGAGGGCACCCAAGCGGCGGAGGGTCAACGCGCCTTTGATTTGTCCTTGGGCGTTTTATTTCCATATCTGCGTGGTAATGATGTCCGCCTTTGCCCTTCGCTGACATGGAATTCGCCTTACTTTCAGCTCAAAGGAACTAATGTTATTTTCAGCTATGGCTATAACAGATATGTGTCACCAACAACTGCCGTTGGATATGCCAACATCAGACGTGTTTCCAAGCCGAGTGAAACGGCTTTGTTTTCAGATTCTGCGATTGTGGATACATTTCAAAATGCCACGGCCAGCAATCCAATGTTTGAGGAATGCTACTATTTGGAATTGGCATCTGACTATGCCGATTTGGACAATGTTGAAAACACCCATTTTCGACATTCACAACAAGCCAATGTGCTCTTTTGCGATGGCCACGTTGGGCCGGAAAAACCGGCACCAGGCGCTCTCGACCAAACGCTGCCCAGCTTGAACATCGGCCAGTTGCGCCCGGAGATTTTGGCCGTGCCCTAGATTTTTTCATCCGTGGTTGAAAACAATTTCCAGATCAGCACAAACGCGCTCGCGA
>PKZR01000163.1 GCA_003133815.1 Limisphaerales bacterium
AGCGGAACTGGACCGGCCATCCCGCGTTGCCTGCAGCGATTTGTTAGCCCTGTTTTTCTTTCTTTGGGTCATCATCATCATCTGCTTCGCGTTTCTTTTCATCCCGACTTGTCTTGATTCTTGTTGCAATCCATGCACCCAAGACTGTCACCGTAACTGCCATAACAGTGGCCACCACAGGAAGCAAATTAGTCAATGGTTCAAGTGAAATGGGCTTTTCCTTGCTTTTGAATATATCTACAAATGCGAAAGTTGCAGTCATTGATCCTTGGGGTCAAGGTGTTCAATCCTTGAGGGCAAGGTGTTGACACCTTGTGGTCAAAAAACGAGGAAATTGAGGGTGTTTTGAGCTGAGACCGATATTTAACGGTAAAGTCATGTGCTGATATAATCGAGCTTTTAACCGCCCGCACAAGGCCGGGTATTTCTTCACGCCACGCTCCCACATGGACCGGGCCACGCAGTAGAATCATCCAAGCCGGAACGGGCAATTGTTCCGGCTGTTTTATTTCCAGGCGGACCTGCCGCCCGGTTCATTGCATGGCAAACGGCCTTGCAACCTGCACTTCTTGGGCGATAGTGGGCGCAGAGATGCTGACCGTCAAAGACACATTGCGCGCAACCGTCCGTCTGAGTTTCGACGGGCGCGTGTACAAGAATTATCATGGGGCGAACGCGGACAAGCGGTTTGAAAATGAGGTGAGGGTCCTGAAATTTCTCGGGTCGCGCGGCTGCAATTTCGTTCCCCGCCTGCTCGAGGCGGATGAAAAGAACCTGCGGATCGTCACCACGAACTGCGGCACCCGCGTGGAGCACATTGACGAAAAGCGCGCGAAGGAACTGTTCGCCGAACTTGAAAAATACGGGGTGCGCCACGACGACGCCGATCCGCGCAACATCACCTACCGTTTTTCCGACGGACGCTTTTGTTTGATTGATTTTGAATTTGCGACCATTCTTCCCGAAAGCAAATCATCCTCCGCGTCATCCGCGTCCTCGTAATCATCTGAGGATGGCGATGAGGATGAGGACGAAAATCAGACGATGCACAAAAAGAAAATGCCTTCATTGAAATGGTCCGGCTGGACGGATCGCGGCCGAGTCCGCCCGAACAATGAGGATTCATTCCTGGGTCTGCAGTTTGATGCGCGGGAGGTTTTCCGCCTCGGGAAAACCGGCGAGGCCTCGCTGGAAACGACAGACTTCGCCTTCGCCGTGAGCGACGGCATGGGCGGCGCGCTGGCGGGTGAGTTCGCCAGCCACATCGCCGTTGAAAAAATCACCACGCTGCTGCCACGGGCATTCCAGCATTCCGCGCACGGACTGAAGCCGGGATTTGCCGACGTGCTTTCTGAATTGTTCGACCAGGTTCATCGCGCGCTGGCCTTTGTGGGCGGCAGTTATGAGGAGACCGAGGGAATGCAAACGACACTGAGCCTGTGCTGGTTTACGCCGGGCTGGATGTATTTCGCCCACATCGGCGACAGCCGTGTTTATCACCTGCCAAGGCACAAAAAGACCATCCAGCAGCTCACGCACGACGACACGTATGTCGGCTGGCTTTTCCGGAATGGAAAGATCAGCGAATACGAGGCCCGGACGCATCCACGCCGCAATCTCCTGCAAAAGGCGCTTGGCGGAAGCAACCGGTTTGTGGAACCGCAAGTCGGCGCAATCGCCTGCGAACGCGGGGATTCATTTTTGCTTTGCACGGACGGTTTGGTGGATGGAGTTTCCGACAGCCTGCTGGCCGAACTGCTGTGCGACTCGCAATCTTCAAATGAGATTTCAAATGCGTCCCAATTGCTGGTGGAAACATCGGTGAACAATTCCGGGCGCGACAATACGACGGCGCTGGTCATACAAGTTGTCTAAAACAAAAACGGCGGGCAACTTGCGTTGCCCGCCGTGTGAGTTTAAGCGAACTTAATCTTAGCTGTGGTAGCCTTCTTCGCCGTGTTCTGGCAGGTCGAGACCGGAGATTTCGACTTCTTCAGACACACGCAGACCCACAAGCATCTTGGTGATGAATGCGCAAACGAGCGTGCCCACGAACACCAGCGCGAGCGTGACGCCGACGGTTTTCAACTGCTCGATCAATTGCGGTTGGAACCAATGGTCGGTGACGGTTTTGCTCAACAAGGTCGCCAGGTTCGGATTGGCGGCCTGACGGGCCAACATGCCGGTCATGATCGCACCGGTCATACCACCGATGCCGTGAACACCCCATGCATCCAGCGAGTCATCCATACCGAGCCAGCCTTTGACTTTGTAGCAGAAGAACCACGGAATGGTGCCGGCGGCAATACCGATCCAGATTGAACCGGACGGGAGTACATAACCGCAAGCGGGAGTGATGAGCACCAAGCCCGCCACTGCACCGGAACAGAAACCGAGCACGCTCGGCTTGCCCTTGACGATCCATTCCCACATCGGCCAGACGAAGGACGCTACCGCCGTGGCAATTGTCGTGGTCGTAAAGGCGTTCGCCGCAATGACGTCAGCCGCGACTGCGCTGCCGGAATTGAAACCATACCAGCCAACCCAGAGCATCGAAGCGCCGATGTATGTCAGCACAATGCTGTGCGGCGGCATGGGTTCTTTGGGATAACCAAGGCGTTTGCCGATGATGATGCACAGAATCAATCCGGTCCAACCAGAAGTCATATGCACAACTGTTCCACCTGCGAAGTCCAAACCTTTGATCTTCGCATCGGCATTCCAGCAGCCGTTCATCAGTCCGTTAACACCCCAAACCATGTGGCCTTGGGTGAAATAAACAACGAACATCCATAACGTGATGAACACGAGGATGGCCTTGAACTTCATACGTTCAGCAATTGAACCCACGATGAGCGCCGGAGTGATGATGGCGAACATCATTTGGAACATCGCATAGACGTTTTCCGACACCCAATAAGAGTAGCCAGGATTGGGTGCTGAGGTGACGTTGGCAAACATCCAGCATATCTTTGGATCGCCAACCATGCCGTACACCCAGTCCAATTTCATGGCCGCCGCACCGCCAGCGCCGCCAAAAATCATGCCGTAACCGCAGATGACGTAGAGAATCGTCACGAGGCCGGTGATCAGGAAGCATTGTGCGAGCACGGAGAGCACGTTCTTTTTGCGAACCATGCCGCCGTAGAACAATGCCAGACCGGGCAGCGTCATGAACAACACGAGCGCCGTGCTGGTCAGAAGCCACGCGTTATGACCGGCACCTGGGAACGACACATTCGCACCAAGGCTGTTTGACAGGTTGGTGTTAATAATCGATCCAGCAAGGCCAAAGTTAACCGTCCAGTTACCATTGGTGTCCTTGTAGGTGGCGGTAGGGTCGGCGTTTTGGAAATACGCTTCAACGGATTCCATGCGCTGCTCCATCGTCGCCGCATTGGTAGTCCAGGCGGCCACGGGTGCGTTAGTTGCCACAGGAGCAGCAGCAGCAGGCGCGTTCGTGGCTGTTTGCGCAAAGGTGCTCAACACGGTGATCGAAGCCAGAGCGAGTGATAAAATAATTCGTTTCATGATTTTTTTATTTGAGTAGGGTTCAAGTTGTTTGAATTGACAGCCTGTTAAACAGCCGAATCGCCTTTCTCTTCGGTGCGGATGCGGATGGCGGTTTCCACGGGTGAGACGAAAACTTTTCCGTCACCGATCTTGCCGGTCTTGGCGGCCTTGATAATCGCTCCAACGGCGGTGTCCACCTGGCCGTCTGCAACTACGATTTCCAGTTTGATCTTCGGCAGAAAGTCCACAGTGTATTCGCTGCCGCGATAGATTTCGGTATGGCCCTTCTGGCGGCCAAACCCCTTTACCTCACTCACGGTCATGCCTTCAATGCCCAGTTCGCTGAGGGCATCTTTTACTTCTTCGAGTTTGAATGGTTTGATGATTGCGTCAATTTTCTTCATAGTTGTTTCTTGTTGTTTGAGCTGCGCCTATCCGGGTCAATCTTGCGCCCGGTTTCCCGGCGCAGTTCAATTCCCACCCGACACTCGCGAGCGGTGTATAGCATGCAACCGTGCATGGCTATGATTGGCCCACGAACCTTTAGCAATGGCGATGCCAACCGGAAAAATCATCGCGAAGCATTGAAGATCCCCCTTTGTTCACAATGGTTTTTAGTGAACTGAAAAAAAATGAACAGTTTGAAGGAATGGCTTTCCTGTTTTCTTTTGCCCATGCGATAAAATTTTCACCAGCTTTTGGCCGACACTGTAAGAAATCTCTGCAAAAGTCCTGTAGCGGCGGTCTGTGAGCGCCGTGGATGAGTTATATCCAAGGAAACCCGGCGGTCACAGACCGCCGCTACAATCCAATTCAGACTTTTGCAGAGATTTCTGTAAGTGTGAATAAACCCTGAACAAACCTGCAAGGATTTTTGCAACTGAAGGCTGTAAAAAAGTGGTCGGAGCGACAGGATTCGAACCTGCGACTTCGTGGACCCAAACCACGCGCTCTAGCCAGGCTGAGCTACGCTCCGATTCGCACACATCATCCCATTTTTTTTTGCAGACGCAATTTTAATCTGAACCGGTTTTCGATTTCCATTCAAAGCTCGACGCCCGCGCGCGCCGTGCTAAATTGTTCCCGTCATGTCAACGGAATCTCCGACAGCGCAAAAGAAAATCAACCTCCGCCGCCCCGACATCATGGAAGCGGTGTCGGCGCAGGTTTTATCCCATTACCGCAGCGAACTCGTCGAGCGCATCCGCGCCGGCGGCGGCGTGCTTTCCGCCGACGGCCTGACTGTGAAGCTCGCGAAGGAATTCGGCTTCTGCTATGGCGTCGAACGCGCGATTGACCTCGCCTACGCCGCAAGAAAATATTTTTCCGACGTCGCGCCGCACACGCCGATCTATCTGCTTGGTGAAATCATCCACAATCCCGAAGTCAACGACCAGATCCGCGCCATGGGCATTCAGATCATTTCGCCCAAGCCGACGGACGATGAAATCGAACAATTGCAATCTGGCGACGCTGTCATCATCCCTGCTTTCGGCACCGAGGTCAGCACACGCAAGAAGCTGGAGGCAAAAGGCTGTGTGCTCATTGACACGACCTGCGGCGACGTGATGAGCGTCTGGAAACGCGTCCGCCAATACTCGAAAGAGCATGTCACCAGCATCATTCACGGCAAGGCCAAGCACGAGGAGACCAAGGCCACCACGTCGCAGGCTCGCGCCTACGGCAGCGGCCATTATCTTGTGGTGTTCAACCTTGCCGAGACGGATTTTGTCTGCAATTACATTTTACACGGCGGCGACAAGCACGAATTTCTGAAAAAATTTGAAGGCGCCTATTCCGCCGGCTTCGACCCCGACTTGCATTTGCAGGCCGTCGGCGTTGCGAATCAGACAACCATGCTTCGCGGTGAAACCGAGGAAGTCCAGCGCCGCTTCAAACTGGCCATGATCCAGAAATATGGCGAGGCTGCGATTGAAAAACATTTTCGTTTCTTCGACACCATTTGCGGCGCGACGCAGGACCGGCAGGACGCGCTTCAAAAACTTTTGGTCGAGCCGATGAACCTGCTCATCGTCATCGGCGGCTACAATTCATCGAACACGTCGCATCTGGCAGAAATGGGCGAGTCCAAACTGCCGACTTACTTTATCAAGAACGCCGCCAAGATGCAGTCCGACAATCTCATCGTCCATTACGACCAGCACAAAAAGCAGGAAGTGGAAACGAGCGGCTGGCTGCCGTCCGGCAAAATCAACGTTGGCATCACCGCAGGCGCGAGCTGTCCAAACAATTTGATTGAAGACACCATCCGCCGCCTGTTCGAGTTGCGCGGAATTTCCGTCCAGGAACTGCTCAAAAATTAAATTTCCATGCCGCGCACGCGACTAGAACTCGAGCAAATCGAACGCCAGATCCTCGCGACATACGCCCAATTCAGCGGCGACACGCGCGGACGCGAACACGCGGAGGCCCCGCCCGAATGGCGCACACATTACCAGCGCGACCGCGACCGCGTCATCCATTCACGCGCGTTCCGCCGACTCGAATACAAGACGCAGGTTTTTCTCAACGGCAGCGGCGACCATCTCCGAACCCGGCTCACGCACACTATTGAAGTTGCGGCAATCTCTCGCAACATCGCCAGCGCGCTGAAGCTGAACACCGACCTTGCCGAAACCATCGCGCTCGCTCACGACCTCGGCCATTCGCCATTCGGCCACAAGGGAGAAACAGTTCTTGCCCGCCTGATGAAAGGTCACGGCGGCTTCGAACACAACCAACACAGCCTCCGCATCGTCGAGCAATTGGAACAAAAATATCCGAGCTTTCCCGGTCTGAATCTTTCATGGGAAGTCCGTGAAGGCCTCGCCAAACATCACACTGCCTACGACCATCCCGGCGAGCGCCGGGGTTTCGCAGCAAAAAACTCCTCGCTTGAGGCGCAGATTGCCAACCTCGCCGACGAGATCACGTATTACAGCCACGACCTCGACGACGGATTGGATTCCGAGTTGTTGTCCGAAAAAAACCTTGCCGCAAATGTCCGCGTCTGGGCGCACGCCGCGAAGCTGGTGAAAAAACAATTCGGCATTCTGCCCGACGAAAGCCGCCGCTATTTCATCATCCGCACCATCATTGACATGCAGATTCACGATGTCGTCGAAAACAGTGAACGGCTCATCGCCAAAGCCGGCGTGAAGTCCGCCGATGACGTGCGACTGTATTCTAGGCCACTCATCGCATATAGCCCCAAACGCCGCGCCCAAAATCTGGAATTGCGTAAATATCTTTATAAAAATCTTTATTACAATCCTGTCGTCCACAAGCCGAACCTGCGCGCGGTCAAATTGCTCGGCGAACTCTTCAATTATTACTTGAAACACCCGAAGGAAATTGGCGAAAGCTCCCGCAAACGTCTCAAAAAAATTGGCCTGCACCGTGCGGTATGCGATTACCTCGCCGGCATGACCGACCGTTACGTCTTGCTTGAATACGAAAAAATATTTGACGAAACCTTCAAAGTCGTGTGATCGATTCGTCAGATGGAAGTCCGGCAAGAAGTTGCGAAACGGTTTTTCCCTGCCCTGCCAATATTAATTCAGGAACGACTTCATTCAACGGCTGAAGCACAAACCGCCGCAAATGCGCACGCGGATGAGGCAAAACTAATTCCTGCAAATTACCGCCTTCGCTGCGCTTCGGTGCGGCAGGGCGAATTTCACTTCCAAAGGTGATCAGATCCAAATCCAGAGGACGCGGCTCGTTCAAGACCATTTTCGGAGCGCGGCCAAATTCCACTTCCATCTCGCGCAACTTATTTAGCAGCGATTCCGGCGTCTCATTTGTTTGGGGAATTAATCCGGCGACTGCGTTCACAAATTTTGGTGAATTCGGAGGACAATCCACGGGCGACGTTTTCCACAAGGAAGATTTGAGAATGGGCGCACTGGAAAGAACCTGCAGCCGCACCATCGCGTCCGAAATTATTCTTTTAGAATCGCCGAGGTTTGAACCAAGCGCGACAATGGCCAGTGCGGACTGCGGAGTGCGGGGTGCGGAATTGCCTGTGATGCGGCCGGGGCTTTTCATTCCGCACTCCGAATTCCGCATTCCGCGTTCATTTCAGCCCCAGCACGTCCTGCATGTCGTAGAGGCCGGGCTTTTGATTCACGACCCAGAGCGCCGCGCGCAACGCGCCGTTCGCAAATGTGTCGCGGCTCGACGCTTTGTGCGTGAGTTCCAATCGCTCCCCGATGTTGGCAAAAATGACCGTGTGGTCGCCGACCACATCGCCGCCGCGAATGGAGTGAATTCCAATTTCGGCCGCAGTGCGTTCGCCGACGATGCCGACGCGACCATGCCGCGCTATTTTTTCAAGCTGCTGATTGCGCACCGCGGCCAGAATCTCGGCCAGCGATTTAGCCGTGCCGCTTGGCGCATCTTTTTTCAGGCGATGGTGCATCTCGACGATTTCCAAATCAAAATCCGCCCCCAAAATCTCCACCGCCTTGCGCGTCAGCCAGAACAGCGTGTTGACGCCTGTGGAAAAATTCGACGCCCACACCATCGGGATCTTTGTTTTTAGTTTCAGTATCGCAGTTTTCTCTGCATCCGAATGTCCGGTGGTTCCGATGACAATCGCCTTTTTATTTTTCACACACAATCCGGTGATGGCCGGAGTCGCATCGTGCGAACTGAAATCAATCACCACGTCAGTCTTGGAAATGACAGCACCCAAATCGTCGTCGCGATCAATCGCAGCGACGATTTTCAAGTCGCGAAAGTTCTTCGCGCAAGAGATTAGTGCCTGTCCCATGCGGCCCTTCGCGCCGGTGATGATGACTCGCGTCATAATTCTATTCTTCTATTCCAGAACGCCGCAGCGCTTCATTGTTGTGCGCAGCGCGTCCCAGTTCTTCGGGTTCATTGGCACGAGAGGCAACCGGGATTCTTCCTCGATGATTTTCATCATCGCCAGCGCGGCTTTCACCGGCGTCGGGTTCGTCTCGATGAACAAATCCTTGAACAACGGATAGAATTTCTCATGCAGCCTCAAAGCGGCGGCGGATTTCCCCGTCGCGAACAATTTCACCATCTGCGAAACCTCTTTTGGAATCACATTGGACGCAACGCTGATGACGCCGTTTGCACCGACCGACATGAACGGCAGCGTCAGGGAATCATCACCGGACATGATTTCAAATTTTGCGCCAAGTGCGGCGCGCAATTGCGAGACCCGGTCGCAACTTCCGCCCGCCTCTTTTATGCCGACGACGTTTTTGCAATCCGTCGCGAGACGCTTAACGGTTTCAATTCCAATTTCAACTCCACAGCGTCCCGGAATGCTGTAAAGCACGATGGGCAACTTCGTCGCGCGCGAGATGGCCTTGAAATGCTGATACAAGCCTTCCTGCGTCGGCTTGTTATAATAGGGCGCGACCTGGAGCGAGCCGTCCGCGCCGGCTTTTTCTGCGGCTTGCGTCAGGGAAATCGCCTCGCTCGTGGCGTTGCCGCCCGTGCCGGCGAGCACTTTGATTTTGCCCGCCGCGTATTTCACGGAAAGCTCGATGATGCGGGCGTGTTCCTCCAGATTGACTGTGGGCGATTCACCGGTGGTGCCGACCGGCACAATGCCGTCCACTCCGCCCTTGATCTGGAATTTGATCAGGCGCTCGAGCGATTCCTCGTCAATCTCGCCGCTTCTGAACGGCGTGACTATTGCAGTATAGGTTCCATTGAACATAATCAATCCCCTTAAAATCAGGGAAAACAGCCCGATTGGCGAGCAGGAAATTGCTTGCCTCTTGCTACGCGGCGGCGTGTCGCTTAATTTCTCGCCTCATTGAAAAAGAACGGACGACCTGAAATCCCGCGCAAGACGATATATCGCCTTTCGATATATCTACGCTGCCTCGCGCGTCTACATGAGAACGGCATCAGCACCGTTTCCAGCGAGGCGCTCGCCAAGGCCGCCGGGGTCAAGCCGACGCAGCTGCGCAAAGATCTCGCCTATTTCGGCACGTTCGGCACGCGCGGCCTCGGCTACGACGTCACTGACCTTTTCAAAAGGATTTCCGAGGAACTCGGCACGTCGCGGCTGCAACCGGTCGTCCTCGTCGGCGTCGGACATCTGGGGCTTGCACTGTTGTTGTATCGCGGGTTTGAAAAGGAAGGATTTGAAATCACCGCCGCTTTCGACTCCGACCCGCTCCGTGTGCGCGATGCGGAAATCAAGCAGCCAATCCATGGCATGGAAGAACTGCCGGAACTGGTCAAAAGGCAGCACGTCAAGATGGCCATTCTCGCCGTGCCCGCGACAAGCGCGCAGGAAGTGGCAAACCAGCTCACCCAGGCGGGCATCACCGGCATCCTCAATTTCTCCCCGATCGTGCTCTCCGTGCCGGAAGAAGTAATGGTCAACAACGTCAACGTCGCCATCGAGCTGGAAAATTTGAGCTACTTCACGCAGGAATAAGACGCCAAATCCGTTCAAACCGGAACGCCTCTCTTTTCGTCATTTGGTTTTCTGCCAGAACGAAAACACCTTCTTCCACCAGCCTGGCGGCTGCCCGGATACGTCGTTGTGATGCGCTCCGGGAAAGACCTGCAAATCCTTTGGACCGCCGTAGCCGTCATACAATTGGATGCCGGATGCCGGACCGATAATCTCATCGACACCCGCCACAACAAATTTCACCGGGCCATGGTAACTCTTCAAACATTCCTCCGGGTTGAATCGGTCGAGCAGCAACAAATAGGCGGGCAGAAACCACATCTGTCGCTGGGCCACCGAGGCGAGATTGCGGTAAGGCACGAACAACGCCAGCCCTGCGACTTCCTGCGGATGATTTTTCGCCAGTTCGCACGCCACGCCCGCGCCGATGGATTCGCTCACGACATAGCGCGGGGAATTGGTGGACAACAATTGAAACGCCTCCTCTGCCGCCGCCACAAAACTTGTCTTGCTTGGCGAACCTTCTCGCGCGCCGTAGCCGGGATATTCCAAGACATAGACATCCACCGGTTCCGCGTCATGGATCGGCTGCGCGAGATAACCGCGCCCGATGGCGCAGCCGGCGTTTCCATGAACAATCAAGACGCTGCCCGCCGACGTTCCATTCGCAGGAATTTTCCAGCCGATAATCTGGCCGGACTGATTTCTCCATGGAACAAAACCATGGTCCGCCGCCGCCCCGACCACGGCATCAGCAGGAATTTTTTCTGGAAAATAAAGTAGCTTTCTTTGGATGGCGCAGCCGCAAATGCACAGAAAGACATAGGCAATTAGAAATGTCTTCAATGCAAGCATCGCCCACTGTCGCCACGGTAAGGACGAGATTATTGAAAATGTTTCATTAGCCACGGATTTATTCCTTCTTCGTCACTTTCAATTCGATGTGCAAATCGCGCAGTTGCTTCGGCTCCACGGTGCTGGGCGAATCGGTCATCAAGTCCGTGCCTTTCGCCGTTTTCGGGAAGGCAATCACATCGCGGATGCTTTGCGTGCCGCAAAGGATGGCGATGAGCCGGTCAAATCCAAGCGCGATGCCGCCGTGCGGTGGCGCGCCATATTTGAAGGCCTCCAGCATGTAACCAAAACGCGCCTTCACCATGTCCGGCGGAATGGCGAGCAGCTCCTCGAAAATGGTTTTCTGCACGTCGGGCTGATGGATACGAATCGAGCCGCCGCCGAGTTCCACGCCGTTGACGACCACGTCGTAGTGCTGACCACGGACTTTCTTGGGATCGGTCTTGAGCAGCGGAATGTCTTCCGTGACCGGCGCGGTAAATGGATGATGGCTCGAATACCACCGGTTCTGTTCACGATCAAATCCGAGCAGCGGAAATTCGATGACCCAGAGGAAATTAAACTGCTTCGGATCAATCACGAGTTTGCCCTGCGTCTTGAGCACGTCGGCGCAATACAAACGGATCTTGCCGAGGATTTCGCAGGCGTTCAGCCATTGGTCGGCCGCGAAGAGAATCAAGTCACCTTCCTGAATCGCCAGCTTCGTAGTGAGCGCGGCCTTCTCGGCTTCGCTGAAGAATTTCACGATGGGCGACTTCCATTCGACGGTAGCACCGTCGGCCCCTTTTTCCACCTTGATGAAGGCGAGACCTTTCGCACCGAAGCTCTTGGCGTATTCGGTCATCGTCTCGATCTGGCCTTGCGTGGCGCCGGCCATGCCTTTCGCATTGAGCGCCTTCACGACGCCGCCGTTGGCGATGGTGCCGC
>PKZR01000246.1 GCA_003133815.1 Limisphaerales bacterium
AGCAACGGCCTTGGCGCGTGCAGCAACGACCTTGGCGAGTGAAGCAACGGGCTTGGAACGTCCAGCAACGGGCTTGGCGGACAGAAGCATGCACTTTTGGTCTTATACTTTGCCTTGGCAGGCTGTCGGAGGGCAGTGGACAGGTTGTGAAGGCCAATTTCTGGGGTTTCGCTTTTGGGGGCGGGGATTGTCCTCAAATGGCAGCGCGTGGCAAGTGCGTTGCGCCTTTGGCCAACGCCGTTGCTGGCCGGGCAGGGGTGGTTGCTGCAATTGGGGATGTGGTTGCGCTGCGTCTGAATTGCGAGACTGCGGGTGCGGAGGGCGTTGCTGCCGTGGCCGGGTCAGATGGCGAGCAGCAGGCGTTTGATTTCCTTGAGCCGCCCCTTGGCGTCCTTTTTCGTGAGGCGCGGGAACTTGCCGCCAAGCGTGATGAAATCGTTGTGGCGCGTGATCTTTAATTTGTCCTCCTCGACTTCGATGCTGGTGACGGCCTTTTCGCTGGCGAGAATCTTGAGTTCGCCCACGGTCAGCAGCAAGTCCACCGGCGGCGGCAGGGGGCCGAAGCGGTCGCGCAATTCCTTCTGCAAGGCAAGCAGCGCGGGCTTGTCGGTGGCCTGCGCGAGCTTGCGGTAAATCTCGATGCGATGATGCGGCTCGGTGACGTAGTTGTGGGGCAGGTCGGCAGTCAGTGGTTCGTGGTCAGTAGCTGCTGCCGACTGACTACGGACTGCTGAATCGTTTAGAAAATCCAGCGCGACGTGGACGTCAACGCGCGGTTTGACCTTCTCGCCTTTCAGCGACGAGACGCTTTGCTTGAGGAGCTGGCAGTAAAGCTCGAATCCGACGGCGGTGATGTGGCCGCTTTGTTCGGAGCCGAGCAGGTTGCCCGCGCCGCGAATCTCCAGGTCGCGCATGGCGATCTTGAAACCGCTGCCGAGCGTGGAGTATTGCTTCATGGCGCTGATGCGTTTGCGGACGTCGGTGAGCAGGCTGGCGTGGCGCGGCAGAAGCAGATACGCGTAGGCCTGGTGCTTGTAGCGCCCGACGCGTCCGCGCAGCTGGTAGAGGTCGCTAAGGCCGAAGCGGTCGGCGCGGTCGATGATGATGGTGTTCGCGTTGGGAATATCGAGGCCGCTCTCGATGATGGTCGTGGAAAGAAGGACGTCGGCCCCGCCGTTGACGAAGGTGGTCATGACTTCCTCGAGGTCGTCGGAGTTCATCTGGCCGTGGCCCACGACAATCCGCGCGTGCGGCACGAGGGATTGCAGCTTGGAGCGCATGGTCTCGATGGTGGTCACGCGGTTGTGCAGGAAGAAGACCTGTCCGCCGCGGGCGAGTTCGCGCTGGATGGCGTCGCGGATGAGGCGCTCGTCGTATTGCGTGGCAATTGTCTCGACCGGCAGGCGGTCGTGCGGGGGCGTTTGAATCGTGCTCATGTCGCGCGCGCCGGTGAGCGCGAGGTAAAGCGTGCGGGGAATGGGCGTGGCGCTCAGCGTGAGCACGTCCACCATCGTGCGCAGGCGCTTGAACTTTTCCTTGTGCAGCACGCCGAAGCGCTGCTCCTCGTCGATCACCACGAGGCCGAGGTCTTTGAACGCGATGTCGTCCTGCACGATGCGGTGCGTGCCGATGACGATGTCCACCGCGCCGCCCGCCAGATTTTTCACCACCAGGTCCTGCTCGCGCCGCGTGCGATAGCGCGAAAGCAATTCGATGCGGACGGGATAGTCGGCCATGCGTTCGCGGAAGTTGTTGAAATGCTGCTGGGCCAAAACGGTTGTGGGCACGAGGATGGCAACCTGTTTTCCATCCATCACGGTCTTGAACGCCGCGCGGATGGCGACCTCCGTTTTGCCAAAGCCGACGTCGCCGCATATCAAGCGATCCATCGGCTTGTCGCGTTCCAGATCGGATTTCGTCTCGGCGATCGCGGTAATTTGGTCGGGCGTTTCCTCGTAGATGAAGGCGTCTTCAAATTCGCGCTGCCATTGAGTGTCAGGCTTGAACGCATGTCCGACTTGCGTCTCGCGCACGGCCTGGATGCGGAGCATCTCGGAGGCGATGTCGCGCACGGCGCGTTCGGTCTGCTCCTTTGCCCTGGCCCAGCGCGTGCCGCCGAGTGTGTTGAGCGGAGGATTCACCTTGCCGGCGCCGACGTATTTGCCGACGAGATGTGCCTCGCTGACGGGAACGTAAAGCTTGGGCGGTTCGTTCGAGGGATCTCCCGGCGCGTATTCGATGACGAGACATTCGGTAACGGGGTTCGCTGCGGAGGTGAAACGTTGCAGCGTTGAGATGGAAGTCGCCGGCAAATCCTTCAGGCCGAGAAATTTTCCGATGCCATGCTGCAGATGAACAACGAGATCGCCTTCTTCCAAGTCCGTGAAATCAATGTCCAGCGCCGAACGAGTCGCGAGCGCATGCAAAGATTTCTGGCGGCGGGGCCGCTGGATTTTGTAACGGCCAAAAATCTCCGCGTCGGTGACGGCAACCAGCTTCGCGTCGTCGCACAGAAAGCCGCGAGCGAGCGAGCCGAGATGAACCCAAAGCCCGGGATCCAAGGCCCAAGGTGGTGCGCCATCGGATGAATTTGGGTTTGGGACTTTGGACTTTGAATTGTCAAAACCCATTTCCCGCCAGATTTCCTCAAACCGCCGTCGTTCGCCGTCGTTGTAGCAGAAAACATGAACGGAATAATTTTGCCGGAGCCAGCGATGCAACTGGTTAAAAAAATCACGGCGCTGCATCCCGGCAATCTGCGGTTCCGGCGCCCGCTCGGCCAGTGGCCGAAAGGCGTCGAGCGAATCAAATCTGATGTTCTCGATTTGGGCTTGGCGGCGGCCTTCATCAGTCTCCCTGTCTGCGGAAATTTCGACCGACGAAAGACCTCGCCGGTTCAATTCCGCCAGGAAGTCCGGCCAGGAAATGAAGAACGGATCGTTCGCGGGAACTTCCTGCGCGTAAATTTCGGCGGCGGCTGAAATTTGTTCCGGCCCGCAAAGCAGGAAAATTGTTTTGCCCGGCAGGTAATCAAGAAGCGTGGCAAGCGCCGTTCCATTGCCGGTCGTTTTTGCCTGCTGCATTTGCCGCAAAATTCCCAGTTCACCGGCGGGCGGCAAAATGATGTTTGAAATCTCGTCGCGGGACATCTGCGTGAGCGGATCGAACTCGCGCAGCGATTCCAGCTCGTCGCCGAAAAACTCCAACCGCACCGGCCAAGGATTGACGGGCGGAAAAACGTCCAGGATGCCGCCGCGCAGGGCGATTTCGCCCTTCTGGGAAACCTGGGCTTCCGGTTCGTAGCCTTGTTCTTCAAGCCATTCAATCAGATCCAACGGGGCGATTTTATCGCCGCGTTGAAGCGTGCGGGTGCGCTTTTGGATTTCACCCGGCGGAAAGGTTTTTTGCAGCAGCGCCGTGACACTTGTGACGAGCAGGGTTGAGGGTTGAGAGTTGAAAGTTGAAAGAGCAGACAGGGCGACGAGCGTTTGCAGCCGGTCGCTGATGACATCGGCGTGCGGGAGCTTGCCTTCATGCGGAAGAATTTCCCAGGCGGGGAAAAACAAATTCAGAGATTCCGGTTCTGAGCCGGGAGTGGAGGTTGTCGCGCCGGCCTTTTTTGTGCTTTGAACTCCGAACCCTGAGCTGGTCAGCCATGTTTCCAGGTCTTGCTGGAAACTTTCCTGTTCTTTCAGATTTCCGGTGACGACAACAACCGGCCGTTGCGGAAGAAGTCTTGAAACGAGCGCGGCAAAAAACGGTTGTGCGGATGCGCAGATTCCGGCGCAAGACAACGCTCCGCCATTCTCCAGCATCCGCACGAGGGATTGCACGGCGGGAGCTTTTGCGATGTCAGCGAACAAGCTGCCTGTCGCCGACGAGGATTCGTTTTGCGCCAAGCGCTGGAAAGTTCGCAGCCGCTTGTGACTTCGTCAAGAGGCAGATGGTTCAAGGCGGGTTTGTTTTCCAGCCGCCGGCTGTCGAAAGATCCATTTTTTCCATCGGGTTGATCGGGATTGAATTGGTTGAGCGGTCAACGACCCGCGTGAAATTGGTGGCATGATGGACTAGGAAATAGCCGAATTCTTTGCCCCAAGCGACCGTATAAGGCGGGTCGCCCCAGCCCAAAGTGCCGGGGGCCGGCGGCGGATCACCGGGATTTGGTTCGTCAGGATTTGGCATCGGAATTTGCCCGACGATCCAAATGCGATGGCCGCTGCGCAGAGCTTTTTCAGCCTGTTGCAGGACGGGCTCGATGGCTTTGGGCGTTTGAAGCTGCTCCTTGATCAAATCGTAGCGATGAAAACGATAATCTGCGATAGGCGGAAAAGTCGTCCACTTTGCCGGGCCATTATAATAATAGGCGAATGTCAGTCCGTAATACCAGGGATGGACGACGATCAAATCGTCCGGACCGGCGTTTTTTGAAACATACGCGGCGATCAGGTCGCCGTTGGTTTGCCGCCATCGCAAAGTTGAGTATGCCGATGGAGAAATCATCAAAGCCGCGACTGCAACAGCCAGCATGCCAATCCGCGCGACAGGAAATGCCCGCGCGAAAACCACGTCGCAGCAAATCGTCGTGAAGCAGAACAACGGGATGTAATACCAGACCTGTGTTTGCAGGCCGGACAGTTTTATAAACACGCCAAAACCGATTGCGCCAAGCACCAGCGTCACACCGCCAAAGACCGGCAAGTCCTGTTGGTCGCGCTCATCATGCTGCCGCAGTCTTGCAAATATCCGGCTGATGCCGAAGCTCGCGGCAAGTGCCATCACCGCCACCCATACGCCGAAGATTGTCCCCGCCATTTCGTGAAGGTGGCCCATTGAATCATTCAGGCTCACGCCGGGCTGCGTGACAATCCACCACGATTGCGCCTGGCGAATCGGGTTGATGTAAGGAACCAATGAAAGAGCCGCCACAAATCCAATTGCCAGAATCCACGCCGCCTTCTTTTGCTGCCGTTGCCGGAATGACGCGACCATTCCCGCGACACAAATCGCCAGCAGGAAAAAAGCGTTCTGGTAAAGCGTCTGCACGCTGATGACCGCGGCAAATCCTGCCAGCAATCCGCGCCGCAGGTTCGGCACTTCAATAAAGCGCCAGATCAACCCCATCGTCATCACGATGAATGCCATGCCGAGCGCGTAGGCGCGCATTGAATCGCCGTAATGGATCACCGTCGGATTCAGCGCGACGATTGCCAGTGCAAACAGCGGCAATCCCTTTCCCATCATCCGGCTGGCCGCCCAAAAAGACGCCGCCAGGATCAAGCCGATGCACAGCCCGAATGTGCGCAGGCCCAGGTCCGTGTGCCAAAGCGCCATCCACGACCGCAGGACGAGCGGATAAATGATCGGGCAATGGTCGTGCAGCAGCGCGTAAAAAATCTCCTTCACCGACGGCAGCGCCGCGATGTTCACCAGGCCGACCTCGTCGCGCCAAAGACCGCCGGCGTTTGTAAGAAATACAAAGTGCAGCTGCACGGCGACCGCGCTCATCAGGACGGCGGCGGCCCAGGCGAGCAATCGCGAATTTTTCTGGAAGAACTTATTCATGCGCCCGCAATCTGCGGAAAACCTCCAGCCCCGCGCCCTGCATCCCGCCATATTTCACGGCGTCCGCACCCCAGCGGTATTCCACGTCAACCGGCGATGTCATGTCTGCAAGCCCCACGCGGGCGTAGTTGGTCCGGTAGGAATCCCACCAGTTAAAAATCGCCGGGTCCGAGTTCGCGCGCCGTTCCCAGATGCGGTCGTCCTCGAAGACGACAAATTCCGGCGCGGCTCCTTCAATTTCACGGATCATTTGATCCTGCATCTTCCGGGCGAACGGCTGCGGCTCCATGAGCGCGTAAGTGTAAATGTAGCCGGTCGCCGAGCGGCGGTGGGAAAGAAAATAAATTTCCGGCTCCGAACCCAGCACGGCCACGCGCGCATCCGGCGCGGAATTGTCCCGGATGTAGCCCGCGATGGCCGCCGACGCGGAAAAAGGCCGGACGCCGTAGAGCCTTGTCTCCACCTGCAACGGCGTCAGCACGAACCAGACATCCGGGTCTTCCAAGATGGCGACAGCCAGAACCAATGCGAAAACTCCGACCGGCCAGTCGCCGAGCTTGGACTTTCCCTCCGCGCGCTGACGCCAGAGATGTCCCGCGCCGCTCACCCCGCAACCGGCCAGCAGCGCCAGTGCCGGGAGCATCAGCAGAAAATAATGCGGACGAAAATAAAATCCGGGGAACACCGTCGCCGTCGCCGCCACGGAGAACCCCAGCAGCCAAAGCCGCAATCCGTCCAGCCT
This sequence comes from Limisphaerales bacterium, assembly GCA_003133815.1. GTDB lineage: Bacteria > Verrucomicrobiota > Verrucomicrobiia > Limisphaerales > UBA11358 > UBA11358. Next base: position 6,305 of record PKZR01000246.1, read on the forward strand.
CACATCGAGCCAGATGGTTGCCAGCCCGGCCACGGGAACCAGCCACAGCAGCGCGAAATCCGAAATCGCCTCGTTGAAATGATACAAGAAAACTTGCGGAAGCTTTGCGAGCGGAACGATTGCAGCCGTGATGGAGGCATATTGCCGCGCATATTGAACCGTCCAGAACCAGAAATTGCCGATCACTTCCGCCCGCCAGAGAATCAGGCAGCACAAACCGAACGGCAGAACAATCCCCGCGCCGAACGCAGCAACCAGCCGGAATTTTTGGCCGGCGGAAATTTCCCTTTTGCGAATACACGTTCCGGCAAAAGCAATCGCCGCCCACAGCGCGATAAACGCCGCGTGCTGCTTCATCAGGATCGCCGTGCCGAACAAAATTCCCGCCGCCGCAGCCATCGCAAGCCCGCTTGAGCTTTGCCGCGCCAGCCACATCACGCACAGACCGGCGGTCGCAAAAAACGCGGCGAACTGCGTCGCATGACCCGCCAGACCGAGCATTGAGGGACTTGCCGCCAGCACCGCGTAAAAAGTTGAGGCGACAATGCCCGCCGTTGCATCCAGCATCCGTTTGCCGAGCCAGAACAGCATCAACGCTGTCAGCGTCGTCACGATGATCATTCCGAAATGGATTCCAGCCGGAGTCTCGCCGAAAATGGCCATGATGACCGCATACGCCGCATACGTTCCGGGAAACTTCATGTTGTAGGCCAGCTCGTAGGGCGGGATGCCCTGAAGCATGAGCTGCCCGGCGTAGGCATACTCGCCCTCGTCGCGCTCGATGGGGGAATTCAGCAGACGAACCCGCACGGCGGCGACCAGCACCAGCACCGCCATCATGAACCACCAGCTCCAGTGCAGTCTGAAAAGTTGGAACCGCGCGGACGGCGGCGCTGCGGGTGATTGCGTCATCCGCGCCAATTGAGCAAATCTGCGGCGCGGACACAAAGAAATTTCCAAAAAATGTTCTTGCCTTCGCGCGCGCGACGGGTAGTCTGTGCGGCCTTTTAACAAAAGAATTTTATGTCACGCATCTGTGAATTGACCGGCAAACGCCCCATGAAGGGCAGCATCATCTGGCGCTCGGGTAAGTCCAAGAAATCCGGCGGCATCGGCACGCACGTCACCGCCATCACCAAGCGCAAGTTTGACGTGAACCTGCAGCGCGTGAAGGCGCTCCTGCCCAGCGGCGAAGTCCGCTACATCCGTGTTTCCGCCGCCGCCATCAAAAAAGGACTCGTCACCAAGGCACCCCGGCGCACTTGGAAAAAGGAAGAAGCCAAGAAGGCTTAAGCCAGTTCCAATTTCAATTGAAGGCGAGGCCCAACAGCCTCGCCTTTTGTTTTGGCAAATGAACCACTAAACGGGTTAAAAGTTTGAGCAAAGTGGTTGACGGCTTGTGCTCCATATGATTGTTACGAGGGTTTACAATCCGTTCAACACGTCAATCAACTGCCGCAGCCGACCGTAATCGTGGCGGTTGAAGTTGAAGGCGATGCGCTTCAATTCCAGATGCTCGTTGTGTTCCACCTCCTCGGTTGTCGGGTCGACGGTCTGGATCTTCCCGCTGGCAACGATGTCGGCAAAATCCATGTTCATGGCAGCCAGGGCGGATTTGTTGGGAGCGGTTTTCATGCGGATGACGAGCAGTTCCCTGACGAAGCGCGTGGAATGGAAGTTCCGGTAGAAGCGCGAGATGATCTTCACGGCTTCATCCACGCTGTCGGTGATCTGGTAAAGGTTCAAGTCTTCGGGCGAAATGAGTTTGTGGCTGAGAAGTTCCTCGCGGATGTGGATGTCCCAGGTTTTCCAATAGGTGCCGCCGGGTTTGTCCACGAGAACGAGTGGCAGGAGCTGGCTTTTGCCGGTCTGCATGAGCGTGAGCGCTTCAAAGCCTTCGTCGAAAGTGCCGAAGCCGCCGGGAAACAGGACAATGGCGTCCGAATGGCGGATAAAGATGAGCTTGCGCGTGAAGAAGTATTTGAAGGTGACGAGTTTTTTGTCCTCGGCGATGATCGGGTTGGCGCTTTGCTCCCACGGCAGGCGGATGTTGACGCCGAAGCTGTTTTGCGAGCCTGCACCTTCGTGGCCGGCCTGCATGATGCCGCTGCCGGCTCCGGTGATGACCATGAAGCCGGCCTTGACGATCTTGCGGCCGAATTCGACGGCTTGCTGATATTCCAACGCGTCCGGCTGCGTGCGTGCGGAACCGAAGATGGTCACCTTGCGCTTGCCGAGGTAGGGGGCGAAGAGGCGGAAGGCGTATCGCAGCTCCCGAACTGCGGTGCGGATGATGCGCGCATCACCGGTGTCCTGCACGTCGGTCAGGAGTTTGAGGGCGTTTTCGATGATGTCGGCGACTTCCTGCTCGTTGTTGCCGCCGCCCTTGGATTTGATGAGTTCGCGGATTTGCTGTTTGAGCGCGTGGTCAATGGCTGGTTTTGCCTTCATTTCGTTTCCTTGCTTTGAATGGCGATGGTAGCAGGGATTGGTGCAATTGCAACCTGGCGATTTGCCGTAGTTTTGCTCATTGACAATCGCGCGGTAAAAACTATCCTCCGCATCCATTTAATTTATCCGCGAGCAGCCGCGTGTGCGGTTATGCCTCGCCCGAGAAAGGAAGTGAGTCCCTTTGACAGAAATTAAACTAAAAAAAGGCGAACCAGTGGATCGCGCGCTGCGCCGGCTTAAGAAAAAAGTCGACCGCGAAGGCACGTTGAAAATCGTGCGCGCCCATCGCACGTTCGAGAAGCCCAGCGAAAAACGCCGCCGCAAGCAGAAAGTCGCGCGTTTCTCCGCCATGCTCACCGCGCGCTACGCGGACCTGTAACTCCAGTTCGTCGGATCGTGAATCGTTAAATCGTTGCATCGTGGCAATGGTTTAACGATTCTTCCTTTTCACGGTTCACGATTTAACAATGTAACGGTTCAACGATTCACGATGTATTCATTTTCCACCTGCTGGAATTCCCACCGTCACACCGACGGCCGCGCCATGCTGCGCGAAATCCGCGACCTCGGCTTCGACCACGCCGAGTTGAGCCACGGCATCCGCGTCAGCCTCATGCCGGGAATCCTCGAAGCCGTGGACGCGGGCGAGATGAAAATCTCCAGCCTGCATAATTTCTGCCCGCTGCCGATGGGCGTGACGCACGCCGCGCCGAACCTGTATCAGTTTTCCGACGAACGCCCGCGCGAACGCGAACTCGCCATCAAGCACACGCTCAAGACGTTTGAATTCGCCTCGCGCGTCAAGGCGTCCGTCGTCGTGCTGCACCTCGGCAGCATCGAGATGAAGGATTACACCGGCAAGCTCGGCGAAATGCTGGAGCGCGGCGAAAAAGGTTCGGCCAAATACGAAAAGCTCTGCGCCGAAATCTCAAAGGTTCGCGAGGTCAAAAAAATAAAATTTGTCGAGCGCACCAACGACACGCTCCGAAAACTCCTGCCCGAAGCCGAAAAACGCGGCCTCAAGCTCGGCTGCGAAAACCGCCAGGCGCTTGAAGAAATTCCGCTAGAAAGCGACTTCCAATTTTTCTTCCGCGAATTCCCCAGCCCGAACATCGTCTATTGGCACGATTGCGGCCATGCGCAGATTAAGGAGAACTTCGGCTTTATCCACCACGCGCTGCATCTCGAATCGCTCGCCGCGCGCCTCGCCGGATTTCACGTCCACGACGTGCAGTTTCCCGCGCGCGACCACTGCGCGCCCGGCACCGGCACGATTGACTACGCTGCGCTCAAGCCGTTCGTGAAGCCGGAGCACATCAAGGTTTTTGAATTAAGCCCGTCGCTGCCCGTCGAAGCCGTCAAATGCGGCATCGCGCATCTGAAATTGATCTTGGGAAACGAATGAAAACCACCGCTGCAGAAATTGTGCAGCGATTGCAATCCGCCGGTTTTGCCGCGTTCTGGGTCGGTGGCTGCGTGCGCGATTTTCTGCTCGGACGTGAGCCGCAGGATTTCGACATCGCCACGGACGCGAAGCCGGAGCAGGTTGAAAAGCTTTTCAAGCGCACTATTGCCGTCGGACGCAAATTCGGCGTGATGGTCGTCGTCGAAGGCGGCCATCAATTCCAGGTCGCCACCTTTCGCGCCGAGGCGGATTATCAGGATGGCCGCCGCCCGGAGAAAATCATCTTCGCCACCGCCGAGGCTGACGCATTGCGTCGCGACTTCACCGTGAACGGTCTTTTCTACGATCCGATTTCACAACAAACTCACGACTGGGTCGGCGGCGAAAAAGATTTACGCGCAAAAATCATCCGCACCATCGGCAAACCGGAAGAACGTTTTGGCGAAGATCATTTGCGGCTGCTGCGCGCCGTCCGTTTCGCCGCGCAGTTGAACTTTGAAATCGAGCCGAAGACTTTTGCCGCCGTCAAATCCCTTGCGCCGAAGATCAAGCTCATCAGCGCCGAGCGGATTCGCGACGAGTTGTTGAAGCTGTTCCGTCCGCCGCACGCCGCGCGCGGGTTGGTTTTGCTGCGCAACAGCGGATTGCTTCCATTTGTTCTGCCCGAATTAGCGGCCACCATTTCCTGCGAGCAGTCGCCGGATTATCATCCCGAAAGCAGTGTCTTCAATCACATTTGCCTGATGCTGGAAAAGCTCCCAGCGGATGCGCACGAATCGCTGTCGTGGACAGTGTTGATGCACGACATCGCCAAGCCGGTGACTGCGGAGCGCGATGCCAAGACCGGCGCGATTCATTTTTACGGACACGAGAAAGTCGGTGCGGAGATTGCGGAGAAAATTTTGCAGCGGCTGCGCTTTCCCAAAAAGCAGATTGATGAAATCGTCACATGCGTTCTGCATCACATGCAGTTCAAGGACGTGAAGCAGATGCGCAAGGCCACTTTGCGCCGGCTGCTATTGCGCGAGACGTTCCTGCTGGAACTGGAATTGCACAAGCTGGACTGTCTCGGCTCGCATGGCGATCTGGAGCTTTACGATTTTTTGGTTAAGCAGGCGGAGGAATTAAAAATGAAACCGGCAATACGTCCGCCGCTGCTCACAGGAAAAGATCTGATTGAGCTCGGAATGAAACCGGGAAAAGAACTGGGCGCGATGCTGCACGAGGTCCGCGAGAAGCAATTGCAGGATGAGTTAAAAACTCCGCGTCAGGCCAAAGCGTGGGTGATGAAACAAATCTGAAATTATTTTAACGGCTCCAAATATATCTTTCGGATTTCAAAATCTGCGCCTTCGCTTTGGATTCCGACGAAGCCGGATAAAACGGTAGATTCGGTGGTTTCGTTCATCAATTTGCCGTTGATGATGGCTTTCACATCGTTGCCGGCGCAAACCGTCACGTTGGTGTCCCATTCGCCGACGGGATGTTCATTGGTCGGGAAACGCATGGGAAGCGCCGTGTTGGCGTCCATGCCTTTGTGTTCCTTGGATTCCGCGCCGGCCATCAAAAATAAATCACCCTGCCGTCCGGATTTGCCCTGGTTCTGGATGCACATTGGCCAGACTTTGTCCGGCAATTGCATGTGGACGAGCACGCCGGTGTTGTTGGCCTTTGGCGTGACTTTGACGAAGCGCCATTCGACAGTGACGACGTAATTGCTGTAACTTTGCAGCGTCCGCAGATAGCCGATGGCCGAGCCGTTGCAATGGATCATGCCGTTGGTGACGCTCCACGTTTGCATCGGGTCGGCGTCGTTTCTCATGCAGAAGGTGAAGCCGACAAAATTCGTGCCGTTGAAAAGTTCGATGTGATCCGTGGGAGTAATGACATTCTGCGCGGCGCAGGAACCGGCAACGGTGACGGCGAGACAAAGTGAGGCGATGAGTTTCATATGGATTATTTCAGCGGATCAACGGAGATTTTCCGAACTTCCATGTCCGCACCCTCGCTTTGGATGCCGATGAAGCCGGAAGAAACATTGCAGTCGGTGATTTTGTTCATGGATTTGCCGTTGACGATGATTTCAACGGTATTGCTGCTGCAGACAGTTTGAAACGTGCTCCATTCGCCGACCGGGCTTTCAGCGGATGGTTGGAGCATTTTAATCCCGTTCTTTTTCATGTTCTTTGGCTCGGCGCAATCAACGCCGCCCCAGAGCCAGAAATCACCCTGATGGGCGTGCATGCCCTGACACTCGACGCACCTCGACCAGACATTGTCGGGCAAATGCATGTCAACGAGTACGCCGGTGTTGCCGGCCTTGAGGAAGCGCCACTCGACGGTGCAGATATAATTGCTGTAAATATTTTCCGTGCGCATAAAGCCATTCGGCCTGCCGGTGCAATGGATGACGCCATTCGTGATGCTCCAGGTTTGTTCCGGCGCTGAATTCGAGCGCATGAAAAACGTCCAGCCGGAAAAATCTTTTCCATTAAAAAGTTCGATATGATCGGTGGGGGTGATGACATCCTGCGCGGTGAGAGTTTCGGCATGCGCAAAACACAGCAAGGCGACATACAGAATGATGGTTTTGGAAATGGCTTTCATATGGCGAGAATTACGCGGGGTTTGCCACAAGTCAAGCGCGTGAATCAAGTTGTTTTCGTGCGCGCTCAAAAACTTTTACTGGAGCAATGGAGTCAAGACATTCCAGCGGGGTTTTCCATGTGCAATAAGATTTGAGACAAGGTGAGCAGGGAAGATCGATCCGCAAAACATTGTCAAGCTGGCCATAGGGTCCGGTGCGTGTCGGTTCGGTGGGTCCGAAGAGCGCGACGAGCGGCTTGCCCAGCGCGGCGGCGACGTGCATCGGGCCGGTGTCGTTCGTGATCATCAAATCGCAAAGGCGAATCCATTCAACCATTTCCGGCAGCGAAATTTCGCCGCACAAATTCAAAGAGCGTGAAGATTGGGCGCGTGAAATGGCTTCGCCAAGCGGCATGTCTTCCGCGCCGCCGAGAATGGCGAAACGCACTTCAGGAAATTTTTCGGCAAACAACAAAACGAGTTGTGAAAATTTTTCAACAGGCCAGCGTTTATTGTCCCAGCGCGCGCCGGGCTGAATTGCAATCCATTTAGTGCTGTTGGTTTTCCATTTTAATTTTACAGCGGCGGAAATTTCCGGACGTTCGGCCAACCAGTTGAAATTTTCGTGAACCGGCACGCCAAGTTGCGGCAACACTGTGAGATACCAATCCACTGCGTGCGTATGGAAACTTTTTCTCGGGACGGCGACATCATAAAAGCCGCGTGCGCCTTCGCGAATTTCATCAAGGCCGACGAGGAATTTTCCCCGCGCGAGCCACGCGAACGCCCCGCTGCGTGCGAGGCATTGCAGATCGATGACGAGATCAAAATTTTGCCCGCGCAACCAGCGGATGCTGCCGAGCATTTCCGGCCAGTGCTGCGGTTTGCCCCAACGTTTGCGTTCAAAACGAACCACACCAGCGAGGTCGGGATCACCTTCGAGCAGCGGTGCGAGCGCCGAGTCAATCCACCAAAAAATTTCCGCGTCGCGGAAATGCAATTTTAGCAGGCGCAATACAGGCAATGCTTGAATGACATCGCCGAGCGAACTGGGTTTGAGGATGAGAATTTTCAACGTTCAATGTTCAGCATCCACGGTTCAGGATTGAAAAATCGAATCCTAAACGCCCGACCGCGAACACCGAACGATCATTTATCTTCCAAATTCAAGACGTTCAGCGAGACGCTCGGGCAATCCGGCGGCCCGGATTTTGGCCTGAGTCGTCGCGATGTCGTAGTCGAGCCGGCGGAGTTCGATTGTTCCGGCGTCCATGTCATATATGACATAGGCGGCCTTGGGATTGTTGTCTCGGGGCTGCCCGACGGCACCGACGTTGACAAAATATTTTTTTGCCGGGTCAACTTTAAATTTGGAGTATGTGCCGCCACGAACGGCCGTGTCACGCATGAAGGCTACCGGGACATGCGTATGGCCGAAGAAGCAGACCTGTGTGTTTTGATATGGAAAGCTGGCTGCGGCGGCGAGCTTGTCAAAGACGTAACCCCAGCGTTGCGGGGCATCGAGCGTGGCGTGGACGATGGTGAAGTTGGCGACAATGCGGGAATATTTGAGGTCGCGCAGCCATTGTTTTTCCTCCGCGTTCAATTGGGCGCGTGTCCAGTGGACGGCATCAGCGGCTGCGGGATTGAATCCTTCGAGATGTTCTTCGGTGGAACAGTATTCGTCGTGATTGCCTTTGACACAGGGAATGTTCATGTCACGGACGATTTTTAGGCACTCCTTGGGGTTGGCGTTGTAGCCGACGACGTCACCGAGGCAGACGTAATGAGTGGGGTTCTGGTCCTTGGCGTCTTCCAAAACCGTTTGGAGCGCTTCCAGGTTGCCGTGGATGTCTGCGAGGATGGCGTATTTCATTGCGTAATTTCAAAACCGCGATATTCATTTTGCGCGTCGCCCCATTCTACACTCTCATCGCGGATAAAACCAGCGAGGATTGCGCTCCGGAGTGCGGCGCGGAAGTCCTCGAGTTCTTCGGACTCGCCTTCAGCCGCAAGTTCGACGCGTCCATCGGTCAGATTGCGGACGTAACCGGTGATTTCAAATCCGGTGGCGATTGTTCTTGCGGTATAGCGGAACCCGATGCCCTGTACGCGGCCTGAATAAAAAATTTTCATCCGGCGCGCAACGGTTGGCGTTTGAATCGGCATCGCAAGATGAAGCCAAAGTCGGCGGCGTGGCGCAATGTTTTTTGCCGGGCCAAAAAACTTTTTTCATTTTTGGGTGAATTCTGTTTGACCGTTTGGGAAATTTGACGTAGTTAAACGGCCTGCCTCGAACGACAATTGATAATTTCAATCGTGGCCGGTTTGCGGCGACTCTAGTTGTATACGGTGATGTTAAATACAAAGTCATTTTTGACGGTGGATTTTGGGGCTGGAAGCCTCAAGCTGGCGGAGTTTGAAGTCAACGAGGCGGGCGGGTTGCGACTCAAGACTTTTGCCATCAAGCCGCTCGGCGCGGAAGGCTCGGCGGAAGCCACGCGCGAGGCGGTCATCCTCAAGGCGCTTCAGGAAACTCTCGTTGAAAAAAACATCAAGGCCAGGGGCGTCAACGTCTGCGCTCCGGGATACCATGTTTTTTCAAAGTTCGTCAAGCTGCCGCCGGTTGACTCGGGCAAGGTGACGCAGATCATCCAATACGAGGCGCAGCAGAACGTGCCGTTTCCGCTCGCGGAGGTCGTGTGGGATTACCAGATTCTCGGCTCGGCCCCGGGCGGTGAACTCGAAGTGCTTCTGGTCGCGGTCAAATCCGATGTGGTGGAAGGTCTGTTCCGCGTGGCGGCGCAGGCCAAGCTGCAATTGCAATTATGCGACGCCTCGCCCGCCGCGTTGTGCAATGCTTTTCGATTCAATTATGGCGACCTTGAGGATTGCACGATGCTTCTGGACATCGGCGCCAAGACGAGCAACCTGCTGTTCTTCGAAAAGGGAAAGGTTTTTTCGCGAAGCATCAATCTGGGAGCCAACAGCATCACGCAGGATTTTGCGAGCGAAGTGAAGTTAAAATTTGACGCGGCGGAACAAATAAAAATCGCCGAAGGCTTCGTAAGCCTGGGCGGCGCATATGAAGAGCCGGAAAGTCCGAACCAGGCGGCCATATCAAAAATCGCTCGGCAGTTCATGACCAAGCTGCACATCCAGGTCAACCAGACCATCCAGTTTTATCGCGGTCAGCAGGGGGGTGCGCAGCCGCAAAGGTTGTTTTTGTCCGGCGGTGCCAGCATCATGCCTTACACGGCGCAATTTTTTGCGGAGAAGCTGAATATTCCGGTCGAATATTTCAATCCCTTGAGGAATGTGCAGATTGATCCGTCGGTGAATCTCGAAGAGTTGGCGCAGGTAGCGCATTCGCTCGGCGAAGTTGTCGGGCTGGGTCTTCGCAATCTGGCGAACTGCCCGGTGGAAATGAACCTGATGCCAGACAGCACGTTGCGCTGGCAGGCTTTCGACCAGAAGAAGCCCTATTTCATCGCGACAATTTTCAGCCTTGTGCTGGTCGCGGGCGCGGTTGGATTTTTGTTTCAGAAACTGGCTGTGACCAAGGAAAATGACTCCAATGATTTGGATCCGAAGGTTGCGGAATTGCAGGACAAGGCCGACCGGTTCAGCAATGCTTACCAGCAGTTTCAGACGGCCAAAGCGGAATCGGACCAAATCACATCGTGGATGGGGTCGCGATATTATTGGGGTGATGTGCTGACAGAATTGCGACGTGTTCTTATCCAATCCGAGGACGACATGAAGCAAAAATTGTCCGCACAGAAACCGAATGTCGAGACGGGCATCTGGATTGAGCAGATGACGTCGTTGGCAAATGCTGGCGCAAACGGGTCAACATTTCCCGCTCCTGACAACAACGCGCCGAACACGCCACCGCCGTATGCGGGCGCGGATGCTTCCACGAACGCCATTACTCTGGTCTGCCGAGCGGTTGACCTTACAAAGGTTACAGGCGATGCCTCGGCCAATAACGAAACCGCTTTTGAAGTGGAAAACCAGTTGAAGACGTCCCCGTTGTTTGATCCGAAGACGACACAGTTGTCCGGGCAAATCACGCCAGACGATGCCACCGGCACGTTCACTTTTGGCGTTACCATCACGTTGCAAAATCCGCTGAAACTTTGATATGGGCTGGATCAAACGCAATAAATTTTTTGTCATCAGCCTCATCCTCGCACTGGGGATGCTGGGTGCGGCTGGCTTTTACGATTACCAAAGCTGGAATCGTAACGATGCGGCGTTTGCCCACCTCAACGAGACATATGGCAAGTTGCAGGATCTAACACACAAGCAGCCTTCGCCGGGGAATGACAAGGTTGACAACATCAAAGCTGCCCGCGACCAAGAGCGCCAGTTGCGCGATTGGGTTCGTCAGGCGAAAAATTATTTCCTGCCCATTGCCCGGATTCCCGACTCTAACAGCGGTCCGTTGCGGACGGAAGAATTTGCGCAGGCATTGAGCCGGACGATTGACGAGCTACAGCATGACGCCACCAACGCAAACGTAGCGCTGCCGCCGGATTTTGGGTTTTCCTTCACCGCCGAGCGCAACCGCGTGACATTTGCTCCTGGCAGCCTTGAACCTCTAGCCGTGCAACTGGGCGAAGTGAAAACCATTTCGGAAATCTTCTTCGGGGCGCGGGTCAATTCTCTGGACAGTGTGCAGCGTCTTCGTGTTTCAGATGACGACACATCAGGCCCGCAGTCCGATTACATTGACGAAACGCTCCAGCCGAATAATCAGGCCGTGCTTACGCCCTATCAAATTACCTTCCGCGCCTTCAGCTCGGAAATCGCACAGGTGCTGGTTGGTTTTGAAAACTCGCCGCACGGGTTCATCGTCAAAGGCATCAACGTGCAGCCGGCAGCGGGAACCGCTGACACGACGAGCATGGCTCCGCCTCCATCTGAAATGGCTGCAACGCCTGCGCCTGCGGTATCCACAGGCAAGGGCGGATTGCAGACGGTTTTGAAGGAGCAGTTGTTGCGTGTCACGATTGAGGTTGAGATTGTGAAACCGAAGAATTGAATCCATGGATTTCATAAAAAAACATTACGAGAAAATCCTGCTTTGCGCAGTGCTGCTCGGTCTGGTCGGCGCGCTCGTGATGATGGGATTTATCATTGAACTGGACAAACAAAAGTCGCAGGACATGAAAAATAATTTTTTTGGAGGCAAGGTCCAGCCGCTGCCGGAACTTGATTTCACGATGCAGACAAATTTGGTTGACCGGCTGCAATCTCCGTTGGATTTGGATTTTTCAACGACGAACAAACTGTTCAATCCGGTGCAGTGGCAAAAGGATGTGAATGGAAAGCTGATCAAGATTACTGGTGACAATGTGGTCGGCCCAGGTGCTGCGGTCGTCACGAAAATCACGCCGTTATATTTTGTTTTGACACTTGATGCCGTGGAGACAAACGCGCAGCCGCCGGGATATTTTATCAGCGTCGAGCGCCAGGATGCAACGTTTCCTCAGCAGCGCCGTCCTCAACGTCATTATGCTTCCTTGGGAGAAAAAAATCCTGTGTTCACTATCACCAATGTAATCGGTCCTGCCGATAATCCGGACAAATTGATTTTGAAATTGTCCGACGGTGGGTCGGCAACAGTGTCGAAGGACAAGCCATTTCAGCGTGTGGACGGTTATTCGGCGGATTTGAAATACGATCCGGAAGGACTAAAATGGCTGGGACGCCGCATGGGTGCCGACTTAAAATTTGCGGGGGACGATTACAATATCGTTGCCATTCACGAGAACGAAGTGATACTATCCGCACAATCAAACCAAAAAAGAACAACGTTGCGATACGCGCCCTAATTTTTTAACGGCCGATTTTGAACAGCGCATTTGCGAAGAACATGAAACAGCCCATGACAAAAGTAGTATCACTCTCACTCGGCCTGATTTTTCTTCTGGCATCCGCCATGCAAAACGCGGGAGCACAGACAAACGCAACAGACATGGCTATCAGCCGCGCAGTGGAAGACCAGGCCAACACGATCGTGCTGCGCAAGAAACTCGAAGATGCGAAGGACACGGCCGGGAGCGGGGATTTTGTGGGCGCGGCCAAACTTTACGAGGATGCATATGTGGTCTCTCAACAAATAGGTTCCGGCGTTGATGTAGAAACCGCGCAGACAATTGCGGGTCTTGCTGCCACGCGGCTTGCGCTTGCCCGAATGGCGCAAAGCCAGGGTGATTTGCGCGAGGCTGATGCGCAGGTGAGTCGTGTGTTGAAAGTGGATCCAAATAACGCCGATGCCATTGCCTTTAAAAAACAAAATGACCAGATGGTTGTCGACATGCGAGGCAAAATGCCTGATGCGCCAACGCTCGAGCGGCGAGACGCCGCACAAAAGGAAAAAATCCAGGCGGCCACTCTGGTGCAGGACGCCAAGGTTCTATACGAGTCTGGCAAATTGGAGGAGGCGGAGGCCAAGTTGAACGAGGCTTTGAAATTGGATCCGGACAGCACTCCCGCATATTATTATTATCAACTGATCAAGTCAGCCCGTTACGATCGTGACGAACACAAGGCCACAACCGCCGCGCAAGACGCCATGGTGAAGGTGGAAAGCGCCTTCAATTCGGTGATTCCCAGTTCTCTGCCGGTGCCAAATCCCTACGCTACAAATGATCTGATTTACACCGGACCCGGACGCCAGATGATTGTCAGCAAGCTTGACCGCTACCGGCTTAGCTCCATTTCTTATGACCCGCCCGTTCCGTTGAGAGAGGTCATCAAGGATTTAGCGCAAAAAATCAAGGCAATAGATCCCACCAAAACAGGGATTAATTTTCTTATTGATAACAATGTTGATACGGCGGCCGCTCCACCAGGAGCCGGTGGCGCAACCCAAATCGACCCGACCACCGGGGCGCAATTGCCGGCAGCGCCGGCGGCAGCATCTGCCCAGACAGATATCGGAGAGTCGGTTCTTATTAATTTGACTGATATGACCGACGTCCGGTTGGCCGATGTATTGGATGCGATTTGCTTGGTTGCCAATTCTCCCATCAAATATTCCATACGGGATTACGCCGTGGTTTTTTCAGCCAAGGGACCGGATCAAGTCCAGCTATCCGAGCGCATGTTCAAGGTGGATCCAAATACATTTTATTCAGGCTTGGAAAGTGTAAGTTCCGCCTCTTTTGGTTCAGTCAACAACAGCAGCGGCGGCAATGGCGGCGGCGGTAGCTCGGGTGGCGGTAACTCGGGCGGCGGCAGCAGTGGCAGCGGAAATAATAGTGGCGGCACTGTGATAGCAGTGGTTAATGCTTCTCCCGGAGCCGGAGGTCTTCGCTCAACGGGCAATGGCAGTGGCGGCGGCGGCGGTGGTGGCGGTGCTGGCACTACCGGAGCCAGCCCGCTTGGCGGTGGCGGTGGCGCAGGTGGTGGCGGTGGTTCTGTTACAGGCAACGGCGGCCTTCGTTATATAACAACCGTCAATCTTGCGTCCGACGTCAGTTCTGCTGCTCGGGCCTATTTTACCACGCTGGGTATTGACATGGCAGCACCTCCTGGCAAGTCCGTGGTATTTAATGACAAACTGGGGTTATTGTTTGTCAGGGCCACGGATCAGGATTTGGATACGATCGAGCGGGTTATTCAGGCATTAAATACGGTGGCTCCGCAAGTTCATATCAAGTCCCGCTTTATAGAAGTGGCGCAGAACGACAGCAAGGCGCTTGGCTTCGACTGGTATCTTGGGCAATTCAACGTCGGGAGCCAGGTCGTGGGCACGGGCGGCAGTTCACCCTCGCTGGTTGTGCCGGTGTCGGCGGCCAATCCCTTGGGAGCTTTTCCTGGAAACACGGCATCCAGCCTCGTTCCTGCATCGGCAAACGACCAGCTGCTTACCTCCGGCCTTGCAAATTCAGCCCCAACGCTGGCTACTTTCACCGGAATTTTGACCGACCCTAATTTTCGCGTTGCCATTCATGCTCTGGAGCAACGTAGCGGAACTGAAACACTGGGCGAACCGGAGGTGACCACCACCAGCGGACGGCAAACTCAAATGCGGGCCACAAAAATTATCAATGTTATCACTGGATTTGGTTTTGATAATGGAACGGGGGCAAATGGGGCAACCGCTGCCACGGTAGGCGGAACCACCGGTGGAACAACGGTAAACCAGGCCGGGGCCGCCTCAATTACTCCCGATACTCAACAGGTCGAAACAGGCCCGATTTTGGACGTTGTTCCTTATGTTTTGTCCGATGGTTACACGATCAGCATGGCATTGATTCCGTCGGACACGGAATTCGGCGGCTACGACACCATCTCTGCAACCGAGATACCGGGATACAATCCGGGTGCCGCGCTTGCTGGTATTGCCAATGGCACCACGCTTCCGGTGGCTCTGCCGGACTTCACCGTGCGTCAGGTTGTTACCACCGTGAATGTCTGGGACAATCAGACCGTTGTTCTTGGCGGACTGATCACCTCGACAGTCCAGAGCACAAAGGACAAGGTGCCGTTTCTGGGAGATTTGCCGGGCGTGGGGCGTCTCTTCCAAAGCCAGTCGAAGACTGAGCAAAAGGACAACTTGATGGTATTTGTGACACCCACGATTGTTGACCCGGCGGGAAATCGTGTGCATTCGGACGACGAACTTCCCTTTGCACAGGGAGCCGTTCCGACGCAGCCGGCATTTCCAACACAGGTGATGCCACAGCCCGCTCCAACTGAAGCGGATCAGCCGGTGAAATGACAATCTCATTCGTGAAAACAGTCGTCAGGATTTGAAAACCCCGGCAAATTATTTGTGGAACGGTTGCTGATTGTTGACGGTCATGCTTACGCGTATCGCGCTTTCCACGCGATTCGCAGTTTGCACTCGCCGACGGGCGAGCCGACGAACGCCATATACGGCTTCGTCAAAATGATGGCGAAGATGCGGGCGGTCATAGAGCCGACGCATTTGATGGTCGTTTGGGATGGCGGATTGAACGCGGAGCGCATGGCCATGCTGCCGGAATACAAGGCG
>PKZR01000229.1:0-23649 GCA_003133815.1 Limisphaerales bacterium
AACGGTATTTAATTTTGGAGTGCAAAGTTGGGGTTTTTGAGGATGTGATTCATGAGGACAATGAGTTTGCGCATGACGGCAGTGAGCGCAACTTTGGCTGGTTTGCCGGCAGCACGTAAGCGCTGATAAAACTCTTTGAGCTGATGGTTGGAATGGGCGGCCACGAGCGCGGCCATGTAGAGGGCACGGCGAACGGGTGCGCGTCCGCCGCCGATACTTCGCCTTCCGTGCCACTGACCGCTTTCGCGGGGATGCGGAGCCAGTCCGGCCGGGGCCGCGGCTTGCCGCCGGTTGAGCGTGCCCAGTTCGGGCAGTTCGGCCAGCACGCCCAGGGCGGTGATCGCGCCGACACCGGTGATGGCTTCGAGTTTTTGCGCTCGCTCGTGGAGCGTGGCAACTTGCGTGCGCAGGGCTTTGAGCTGTTCTTCGATTTGTTCCAGATCCCGTTCCAATCGGCGGATCAGGCTTTGCGCCTGACGACGCAAGGCCGGCAGTGTGAGACGTTCGACCTGCTGGCGCTGGCCGACGAGGATTTCCAAGACTTGCACCCGGC
This sequence comes from Limisphaerales bacterium, assembly GCA_003133815.1. Lineage (GTDB taxonomy): Bacteria > Verrucomicrobiota > Verrucomicrobiia > Limisphaerales > UBA11358 > UBA11358. The sequence continues at coordinate 554 of PKZR01000229.1, forward strand.
GACGGACCAGTTCGGCCAGTTGTTGTTCCTGTTCGGTGCGGGGCGTGGTGGGGTTGGGTTGCAAGGCCTGGCCGTAGGCGGTGAGAACAGCGGCATCAATGTCATCGGTCTTGGCGCGCTGGCCGGTGGCGCGGGCGNNCGGCCACATTGGCTTCATGCAGGGCCGCGACGACGTCACGTTCGTAGCCGCCGGTGGCTTCGCAGACGACGTGAGCGCCGGGCTGGCAGGCCAGGAGTTTCAACAATCGGCGATGACCGGCGGCGGTGTTGGGCAGGTCGTGGATGCGACCGGCGAGGTGGAGTTGCAGGTTAAGCTTGGCAATATCCAAGCCCGTGTAGATAGTAGTCATAGTGTTCTGGCTCATTCTTGCAAATGCGAGCTGGCTTTAGTGGGCCGCTCAATCAACGGTTCGAGTTTAGGACACAGGCACAAACGGCTCAGGCTCCCAGCGCACTTGGTCACAGACCAATGCCAGAAGGTGACGATCTCGTCCGCGCCACTGCCTTCCGGCCTGCAGGCCGGAAGGCAGTCCCATCTTCCCATGGCATTACTCACAGACAAGGTTAGAGGGAAATTCAGATACAAGGGGGCCAGGGTGAGGGAGGGACAAACAAAAAAAATTTGGGATTATGTATTTGACGGAAGTTAAATTGGTAGAGACGCCACAGCGCTGCGGCATCCCTACCTCGATTTCATAGACGGGGATTTGCCCGGACTGTTTCCGGTTGAACAGGCGGCGGGCAACCAACGGATTCTTCATTGCCGCCGCCTGCATTGTTTTTTTGGCGGGGCTATACAGTGAAACGATTTATTGAATGCCACAAAAAACAGCCGGAAAAAAATCATTCCTGCTGTTTTTTTGCTTACCCTGCGAATTTGATTTGCAAGCGCGGCGGTTTGATTCTAGAGTCAGGTTGAAACCCGAGAGTTAAAGGTTATGTATTTTGGCGTTGATTATTATCCCGAGCACTGGGTCTTTCCCTACGGCGGCACAGCCGAAAATCCCGAGGCTGTCTGGGAGCAGGACGCCGAGCTGATGGCAAAAGCGGGCATCAACGTTGTCCGCATCGGTGAATTTTCATGGGGCATCTGCGAACCTGAGGAGGGCAAGCACGATTTTCTCTGGTTGCGCCGCGTCATGGACATCATGGCGCGTCACGATATCAAGGTGATTCTGGGCACGCCCACCGCCGCGCCGCCGGTCTGGTTGGCAAAAAAGCATCCTGAAATCCTGCCGCTCGACGACAAAGGCATCGTCAAACACGAGGGCACCCGCCGCGCCATCTGCCTTTCGAGCGATATTTACTGGGATTATTCCAAACGCATCGTCATCGCCATGGCCGAGGCGCTGGGCGATCATCCGCAGCTCATCGCCTGGCAGATAGACAACGGCATGGGAGCAAACGATTCGGAATTTTCCTTCAACGACGCCACGCGCAAGGAATGGCAGATGTGGCTGGAAGCCAAATATGAAAAGATAGAGACGCTCAACGACCTTCTCGGACTGCGCTTCTGGGGACAGACCGTTTCGTCCTGGAACCAGGTGCCGATGCCCATGCGCTCGCCCGCCCCGCACAATCCGGCGCTACTTCTGGACTGGAACCGTTTCAGCAGCGACACGATGGTGCAATTCGTCAAGATGCAGGCGGACCTTTTGGGCAAGCACAGCCCGAAGCATCCCGTGACTGTCACGATGCGTGCGTTCCTCCGCAAATACGACCACTACGACATGGCCGACGCAGTGGATTTTGTCTCCATTGAAAGCAACGCCGTCGTGAAGGCGAAAACCTCCGAACTGGCCTGCGACATTGACATGCTGCGCTCGCTAAAAAAATCGAATGTCAAAACGCCCGACAGCGACGCCGGTTTCTGGGCGATGGAGCAGAAAGTCGGGCAGGTGAACTGGCAGGACGCGAATTCGCTCGTGCGTCCCGGGCTCATCCGGCTGTTTGCCTACCAGCTTGTCTCACGCGGCGCGAGCGGCATCCTGTTTTTCCGCTGGCGCCAGCCGCGCATCGGCTGCGAGAAATTTTACGGTGCCGTCCTGCCACATCATCTCCAGGGCAGCAGCCGCGTCTTCAGGGAAATCTGCCAGTTCGGCGAGGAATTGAAACTGCTCGCGCCAATCATCAGGGACACGAAAATCGTCGCCGAAGTCTGCATCCTATACAGCCACGAAAACGACTGGGCGCTGCAGCAACCAAACCAGCCGAACAAATTCTTCAGCCTGCGCGAGCACATCCAGCTCATCTACAATTCGCTGCATGACCGCAACATCCCCGTGGATTTCGCAAAGCCTTCGGAAGATTTGTCTAAATATAAAATAGTTTTCGCGCCGTCACTTCACGTGCTGTCGTCCGCCGAGGCCGACCGCCTGAAACTTTACGTCCAGAACGGCGGCACGCTGGTCGGCACATTCAACACCGGCCTCGTCAACGAACACCATATCGCGCCCGACACCGGCTGCCCGAACGAATTGACCGANNCTCTGGTGCGACATCATCGAGCCGAAGGGCTGCCAGATCCTGGCGAACTACGCGAAGGATTTTTACGCCGGACGCCCCGCAATGACCATGAACACATTCGGCCTCGGCAAAGCCATTTACATCGGCACAATGAGCCACCAGCATTTTTACAACGACCTCGCCGGCTGGCTGCGACAGACATGCGCGCTCCATCCGCTGCTCAAGGTTCCTGAAAATGTCGAGGTGAGCATGAGGGAAAAGGATGGCACCCGCGTTTATTTCCTGCTCAACCACCAGAACTCGCCCGTGCGAATCCAGTTTTACAAACCCATGCACGATTTCCTCACCGGCAACAACTTCTCCGGCAATTATGATCTGCCGCCCTATGGAGTCCTCGTTCTCGATGAACATCCTGAAGACAAAAACTCTGGCGTTCAGGCCTGATTTTGGTTTCTCATTCCGGCGGTGATTTTTCTTAATCTAATTTTGGCCGCGTTCGCGGTCTTGAGTTTTGCGCTCGCGCTCTGGCAGTTTCTCGCCTCGCGAAGATTCCCGCTGCACAAGCGCATCACCGCGATGGATTTTACACCCGCCATTTCCATCCTCAAACCGCTCAAGGGCTGCGACGCCACCACCGCCGAATCGCTCCAAAGCTGGCTCAATCAAAATTATCCCGGCCAGACGCAAATCCTCTTCGGCGTTGCCGACGCAAACGACCCTGTTTGCCCAATCGTCCGTGAACTGATCCGTAAAAATCCCGGCCGCGACGCGCAACTCGTGATCTGCAGCGAACCGCTCGGCGCAAACGCCAAGGTTTCCAAGCTCGCCCAGCTTGAACCGCACGCCCGGCATGATCTGATTTTGATTTGCGACGCCGATGTCCGCGTGCCGACGGATTTTCTCGCCAATTTCGTCGCACCGCTGCGCGATCCAAAGACCGCCCTAGTCAACTGCTTTTACCGCCTCGCAAATCCGACGACCTTGGCGATGAAATGGGAGGCCGTCGCCATCAACGCCGATTTCTGGAGCATGGTTTTACAATCGCTGAGCCTGAAGCCTCTCGACTTCGCGCTCGGTGCGGCGATTTTGATTCGGCACAATGCGCTTGCGGAAATCGGCGGCTTCAAGTCGCTGGTGGACTGTCTCGCGGACGATTACCAGTTGGGCCACCGCATTTTCAAAAACAACCACGGCATCGCGCTCTGCACTGTTGTCGTGGAATGCTGGGACGCGCCGATGGACTGGCACGACGTCTGGAAACACCAGCTCCGTTGGGCGCGGACCATTCGCGCCTGCCAGCCGCTGCCCTATTTTTTCAGCATCCTCTCAAACGCCACGCTCTGGCCCATGCTCTGGGCCGTAATTTCAATCGCGGCGGCGACAACTTTTTGGGCGCCGATGACGGCACTCGTCTTTTTAGTTTTGCGGATCGTTCTCGCGCAAAAACTGCAACGCCGTTTCACACCGGATGGCAGATTGATTTCCCCGTTCTGGCTGGTGCCGGTCAAGGATTTGCTGCAGATGGCGATTTGGCTTGGCGCATTTATTGGCAACACCGTCGAATGGCGCGGGCGAAGAATGAAGCTGCGTCACGACGGGACTTTGGAGGAAATTTAGAGGCTGGCTTGCCGAGCCGAAGCTCGAAACACAGTTGTCGTCGCCCGCCTATCACTTCGGCGCGGCAGCCTTCGATTCTCGCTGCGCTCAAGCAAAGGCTGGTGGGCGATGAGGGATTCGAACCCACGACCTTCTCCGTGTAAAGGAGCTGCGCTACCGCTGCGCCAATCGCCCGAAAACCTTATATTTATAGGCTGATTACAGCATTTGAATGGTTGCTGTTCCTTTGCGCAGCCTTTGCATTCATAATTTGAGAATGAATATCACAATGCGTCTATTGTGCAACATCAGATTAGAATTCTGTTGGCAGCACAATAAAGAGTACCAAGCATTGAACAACTCCTCCGGGCCACAGCGTCTACAGAACATTTCCTTCACTCAAGTCTTAAACTTTCCGCGCGGATGAAAGAAGTTTAGAATTTCATGGTGATTCGCAAACAATGATGAAAAGCCACCTTCCATTCGCGCTCACAACCTTGCGGCTGCTGCTTGGCCCAACCGCCCTGGCTTGCGCGCTGACAAATGTTCCACGCTGGATTTATCTGCCCATCCTCGTCGCCGCCACGCTTTCGGATATTTATGACGGCATCCTCGCGCGGCGATTCGGAGTGGCAACGCCCGCGCTCCGCCGCTACGACAGCATCACGGACGTGATTTATTACCTGTTCATCCTCGTCGTAGCGTGGCGGCTGTGCAAACCCGTGCTTGCGCAAAACTGGATTTTGATCGCGCTCATCCTTGTTTCCGAGGCGACGGTCATCCTAGTCAGCTATGTGCGCTTTGGAAAATATCCGGCCACGCATTCGTATCTGGCAAAATTNNGGCGCTCGTCACGAACCTGGAAATCATCGCCATCCATTTTCTGATGTCTACGCCGCCGGTGGATGTGAAATCCATCTTTGCGATGCCGAAAAGGCAGCGATGACTTTTGAAAAGATTCCTGCGGAGTAAAACTTACGGCAAATCCGTCGCGCCCATCAGATACCGGTCGCACTCGCGCGCCGCACCGCGGCCTTCGTTGAACGCCCAAACCACGAGGCTCTGGCCGCGCCGGCAATCACCGGCGGCGAAAACGCCCTTGAGATTCGTGGTGTATTTCTCGAACTCCGCCTTGGCATTGCTGCGCGGATCGCGTTCGATGCCGAGTGATTCGAGCAACGGCTGTTCCGGTCCGAGGAAACCCATGGCGAGCAGCACGAGCTGCGCGGGCAAAACCTTTTCCGTGCCGGGAATGTTCCTGGGAATGAACTGGCCCTTGTCATTCTTCGTCCATTCGATTTGCACGAGATGAACCGCTTTAACCTGGCCATGCGCGTCGTCTTCAAATTTTGTCGCCGTCGTGAGATATACACGTGGGTCGGCGCCAAATTTCGCAGCGGCTTCCTCCTGGCCGTAATCCAGCTTGTAAGTCTTCGGCCACTCCGGCCACGGATTATCCTTGGAGCGATCCAGTGGCGGCTTGGGCAAAATTTCCACTTGCACGAGCGATTTGCAGCCGTGCCGGATGGACGTGCCGACGCAGTCCGTGCCGGTATCACCACCGCCGATAACGACGACATCCTTGCCGGCGGCGTCAATGAAGCTGCCGTTTTTGTGTTGATCCAAAATGCTTTTGGTGTTCGCGGTGAGAAAATCCATCGCGAAATAGATGCCTTTAAGTTCGCGTCCGGGAATCGGCAGGTCACGCGGCTTGGTCGCGCCGGTCGCCAAAATGACGGCGTCAAATTCCTTCAATAATTTCTCCGCCGGATAATTTTTTCCAACTTCGGTGTTACATACAAACTGCACGCCTTCTTTTTCGAGCAACGCGAGACGGCGCAACACGACTTCCGTCTTGTCGAGTTTCATGTTGGGAATGCCATACATGAGCAAACCGCCGGGGCGGTCGGCGCGTTCAAACACGGTGACAAGATGGCCGGCCTTGTTCAGTTGCGCCGCAGCGGAGATTCCCGCCGGACCTGAGCCGATGACGGCAACCGTCTTCCCTGTCCGTTTCTTTGGAATTTCAGGAACAACCCAGCCGTTTTCCCAGCCGTGGTCAATAATGCTGACTTCGATGTTTTTGATCGTGACCGGCGGATCATTGATGCCCAAAACACACGAGCCTTCGCAGGGCGCGGGACAGACACGGCCGGTGAACTCCGGAAAATTATTCGTCTTGTGCAGCCGGTCGAGAGCTTCCTTCCATAGCCCGCGATAAACCAGGTCGTTCCATTCGGGAATCAAGTTGTGAATCGGGCAGCCGCTGGCCATGCCGCTGACAAGCTGGCCGGTATGGCAGAACGGAATGCCGCAGTCCATGCAGCGTGCGCCCTGCTTCTTCAGGTCGGCTTCGGGCATGTGGATGTGAAATTCCTGCCAGTCGGCAACCCGCCCGAGCGGCGAGCGATCCTTCGGCACTTCACGTTGAAACTCTAAAAATCCTGTTGGCTTGCCCATCTGTTTTTAGTTTGGGTTTTTAATGATTAAATTTTTTTAATGGCCGCCCTTCACATTTTCCTCGAACGCGGCCATGATGGCGTCGTCGCCGCTCAAGCCTTGAGACTGCACTTTTTTGAGCGACATCAGCACGCGCTTGTAATCCTGCGGCATGACCTTGACGAATTTCGGCACATAGCTGTTCCAGTCGGCGAGAATTTTCGCAGCGCGTTCGCTCTTGGTGTAAGCCTGATGACGCTGGATTAATTTCCAGACCAGTTCGATCTCATCCGCGTCCACGAGTTTTTCGAGTCCAACCAGTTCCATGTTGCAGCGCGTGGCGAAATCGCCCGCTTCGTCAAGAATGTAGGCGACCCCACCGCTCATGCCGGCGGCAAAATTACGACCGGTCTTTCCAAGAATCACGACACGCCCGCCGGTCATGTATTCGCAGCCGTGGTCGCCGATGGCCTCCACGACCGCGTTGACGCCGGAGTTGCGGACGGCAAAGCGTTCGCCCGCCATGCCGCGCACAAAAACCTCGCCTGCCGTCGCGCCGTAAAGTGCCACGTTGCCGATGATGATGTTTTCCTCCGGCACAAAGGTTGAACCTTTCGGTGGATAGACGATCAGCTTTCCGCCGCTCAAGCCTTTGCCGAAATAATCATTCGCATCGCCTTCCAACTCGTGCGTCATGCCGCGCGGCATGAACGCGCCAAAGCTCTGGCCGGCGCTGCCGTTGAATTTCAAAAGCACTGTATCTTCAGGCAGTCCCGCCGGTCCGTGTTTCTTCGTGATTTCGCTGCCAACAATCGTGCCGACCACGCGGTTCACGTTGATAATCGCCAGTTCGGCGCGGATTTTTTCGCCGCGCTCAATAGCCGGTTTACAAATGTCGAGCAACTTGGTCACGTCCAAGGATTTTTCCAAGCCGTGATCCTGATCCTGCTGGCGGAAACGTCCGACGTCCGCGCCCATTTCCGGCTGGTGCAAAATCGGCGTGAGGTCGAGGCCGTTGGCCTTCCAATGCTCAATCGCTTTCCACGGAAATAATTTGTCGGTGCGCCCAACCATGTCTTCCAGCTTGCGGAAACCGAGCTTGGCCATGATCTCGCGCATTTCTCTAGCGATGAAACGCATGAAATTCACGACGTGTTCCGGCTCGCCGGTGAAGCGCTTGCGCAGTCGCGGGTCCTGCGTGGCGACGCCGACGGGGCAGGTGTTCAGATGGCAGACGCGCATCATGATGCAGCCCATCACGACGAGCGGCGCGGTGGCAAACCCAAATTCTTCCGCGCCAAGCAGCGCGGCAATCGCCACGTCGCGGCCGGTTTTCATCTGGCCGTCCGCCTCGACATAAATGCGGCTGCGAAGATTATTCAGCACGAGCGTCTGGTGCGCCTCGGCCACGCCGAGTTCCCACGGACCGCCGGCATGCTTGATGGACGAGAGCGGCGATGCGCCGGTGCCGCCGTCGTGGCCGGAAATCAAAACCACGTCCGCGTGCGCCTTGGCGACGCCCGCCGCAATCGTGCCGACGCCGACTTCGGCGACGAGCTTCACGCTGATCCGGGCGTTGCGGTTCGAATTTTTCAAGTCGTGGATCAGCTCCGCCAAATCCTCGATGGAATAAATGTCATGGTGCGGCGGCGGCGAAATCAGGCCTACACCCGCCGTGGTACCGCGCACCTTGGCGATGGGCGGATAAACTTTCTTGCCGGGCAGTTCGCCGCCTTCGCCAGGCTTGGCACCTTGCGCCATCTTGATCTGAATTTCCTTCGCGTTTACGAGATAATGGCTCGTGACGCCGAAACGTCCGCTGGCGACCTGCTTGATGGCGGAATTTTTCGAGTCGCCCCTTTCGTTGGTCCACACGTAGCGCAACGGGTCTTCGCCACCTTCGCCGGTGTTGCTGCGTCCGCCCAACCGGTTCATCGCGATGGCAAGGGTTTCGTGTGCCTCCTGCGAAATCGAGCCATAGCTCATCGCACCGGTCTTGAAGCGCTTGACGATTTCCTCGACCGACTCCACTTCTTCAATCGGCAGCGGCTTCTCGGCATACTTGAAATCCAGCAGCCCGCGCAACGTGCAAAGGTTCTTCGCCTGGTTGTTAACCAACTCGGCGTATTCGCGGTAAATTTTTTCGCTGCCGAGCCGGCAGGCCGTTTGCAGTTTGTGAATAGTCTGCGGATTGAACAAATGATGTTCGCCGCCGTCACGCCATTGATACTGGCCGCCGGCGTCGAGTTCCGTGTTGACCTCCTCGCGCGGAAACGCGCGGGTGTGCCGCGCCAGCGCTTCCTCGGCAACGACTTCGAGGCCGACACCCTGGATGCGCGACGGCGTCCAGGTGAAATACTTGTCCACCACGTCGCTGTTGAGGCCGATGGCTTCAAAAATCTGCGCGCCGTGATAGCTCTGAATTGTCGAGATGCCCATCTTGGCCATCGTCTTGACGACGCCCTTGATGGCGGCCTTGATGTATTTTTTGACAGCCAGCTTGTGGTCGGTCTCGGCCAAAAGTTTCTCGCGCATCAAATCCGCGATGGTCTCGAACGCGAGATACGGATTGATGGCCGTGCAGCCGTAACCGATGAGCAGGGAGAAATGATGCACCTCGCGTGGCTCGCCGGATTCGAGAATCAGACCGATCTTCGTTCGTGTGCCGCTGCGGATGAGATGGTGATGCACGCCGGAAACCGCCAGCAATGCGGGAATCGGCGCGAGCGCCGCGCTGACGCCGCGGTCGGAAAGGACGACGATGTTCGCCCCGTCAACAACCGCCTGGTCGGCCGCCGCAAAAACATTCTCCAGCGCCGCCGCCAGAGCTTTTGGGCCGTCGGCAACCTTAAACAAAATTGGCAGCGTGACTGTTTTGAAACCGGGCCGCTGGATGTGGCGCAGCTTCTCCAGTTCCTCGTTCGTGAGGATGGGATAATGCATCTTCACGAGACGGCTGCTTTCCGGCGTCGGTTCCAGCATGTTGCCTTCGCCACCGACCATGATTTCCGTCGAGGTGATAATTTCCTCGCGAATCGGGTCGATCGGCGGATTCGTCACCTGCGCGAAGAGCTGCTTAAAATAATTGTATAGCAACTGCGGTTTGTTCGAGAGCACCGCCAGAGGCGTGTCCGTGCCCATCGAGCCGAGCGGCTGCATGCCGTCGCGCGACATCGGGCCGACGATGAACCGCAAATCTTCAAACGTATAGCCGAACGCCTGCTGCCGTTGCAGTACCGTCATGTGATCCTCTTCGTGGAGGACCGGCGGCTCCGGCAGGTTTTTCAGCAGGACGTGATTTTCGTCGAGCCATTTTTGATATGGCAGCGCGGAGGCATATTTTTTCTTCAGCTCCTCGTCCGCGATGATGCGGCCCTGTTCGAGATCCACCAAAAACATTTTGCCCGGCTGCAACCGGCCCTTGACCGCGATGCGTTCCGGTTCCACCGGCAGCACGCCCGCCTCCGACGCCATGATCACCACGTCATCTTTCGTGACGTAATAACGCGACGGCCGCAGGCCGTTGCGGTCTAGGCACGCGCCGATGAACTTTCCGTCCGTGAACGCCATCGAGGCCGGTCCGTCCCACGGCTCCATCAGGCAGGAATGAAATTCGTAGAACGCGCGCCGCTCGGCGTCCATGCTCTCGTGATTTTCCCACGGCTCGGGAATCATCATCATCATCGCGTGCGGCAGCTCGCGGCCCGCCAGCGTGAGCAGCTCCACGCAGTTGTCGAACTGCGCCGAGTCGCTGCCGTCGGTGTTGATGACGGGAATGATCTTCTTCAGGTCGTCGCCGAAAAGCTGGCTGGTGAACAGTGCCTGCCGCGCCTTCATCCAGTTGACATTGCCGCGCAGCGTATTGATCTCGCCGTTGTGCGCGATGTAGCGGTTCGGATGCGCGCGGTCCCAGCTCGGAAACGTGTTCGTTGAAAAACGCGAATGGACGAGCGCGATCGCCGTGACGACGGCGGGATTGCGCAGATCGTCGTAATATTTCTCCACCTGCTCGGACATCAGCATGCCCTTGTAGGTGAGCGTGCGCGCCGACAGGCTGGAAACATAAAACCATTTGCCGCCGGGAATTTTGTTGCCGTAACGGATGGTCTGCTCCGCCACCTTGCGGATGACATAAAGCTTCCGCTCGAACGCAGCCTCGTCCTTCAGAGCCGCGTTGCGGCCGACAAACACCTGCGCCATGAACGGCTCCGCCTCCACGGCGGTCTTGCCGAGTGAGGAATTGTTCACCGGCACTTCGCGCCAGCCCAGCAGCGTCTGGCCTTCGGCGGCAATGATCTTGGCCAGTTCGTTTTTGATGGCCTCGCGTTCGGTCGGATTCTTTGGCAGAAAAACCTGGCCCACGCCGTATTGTCCGACGGCGGGAAGCTGGAAGCCGAGCCGGGCTGCCTCAGTCACGAAGAAATCGTGGGGCACTTGGATGAGGATGCCCGCGCCGTCGCCGGTGTTCGCCTCGCAGCCACAGGCGCCGCGATGGTCGAGGTTCACGAGAATCTTCAGCGCGTCGCTCACCATCTGGTGCGACTTCCTGCCCTTCATGTTGACGACGAAGCCCAACCCGCAGGCGTCGTGCTCAAACTGCGGATCGTAAAGTCCCTGTTTCAGCGGCGCAGAAATCGGATTTTGCGCTTGCCGGTCATTAGTTTCGTTTGTCGGGTTCCTAGTCATCGGTCGGCGGATAAGCCTGCGTTCACTTATTTTTTACCCAAATTTAATCCGGGCGCAATATATGTTTTCAAAAATCATGAAGAATCTGCGATAAAGAAATGATTTTTTTGCCCTTCTTGCATTAGCAATGGACGTGTTCGAAGGTGTAAACACGATACGTCCGCGGAGTTTCGAGGAATAGTCCGGCACCGATTTTAACAATTTTGCGCCATTCAATCCGTGCCAAGCCGTGAAATTCGTGCCAGATTTTTTGCGATGAGCTTGAAGAACATTTCTGAATTTCTCGCGCTGCGGCGGAACACTTCGCTGCTACTCGTCGCGCTTTTGCTCGCCGGCACCGGCGAGAAACTCTGGCTCGGCTTCGCGCCAAAATACATCGAGGTGCTTGCGCACGGCGTTCTCTCGGCGGCACAAATCATTTTGATCATCGGGCTGTTCGATGCGCTGCAAACCTTTCTTGGCGCAATCTATGCCTATCCCGGCGGGTGGCTGACCGATCATTGGGGCCAAAGAAAATCTCTGCTGCTGTTCAGTGCCATTTCCATTTCCGGTTACGTTCTGGTCTTAGTCTGGCAAAGCTGGCTCGCGCTGCTGCTGGGCTCGTTCTTGTTTCTCGCGTGGAGTGCCTTGTCGCTGCCGGCCACATTGAGCGTCATTGCCACGTCGCTGCAAAGCAACCGGCACACGATGGGTGTCGGCGTGCAATCCATGATCCGGCGCGTGCCGATGATGATTGGGCCGCTCATCGGCGGCTGGCTGCTCACGCGTTTCGGTTGGACGGACGGTGTGCGTTACGCGCTCGCGCTTTGCATCGTGATGAGCCTGCTCACGGCGGCGTTCCAATGGTTCATGTTCGAGCCCGACGGCAATGCTGCCGCCGCGCAAAATAAAAACTCAACCGCCGCGACCATTTCATTTCTCGGCGTGGTCAAGACCTTCACGCCCGCGCTGAAGGAACTTCTCGTCAGCGACATACTCATCCGCTTCTGCGAACGCATACCGTATGCCTTCATCATTTTGTGGGCGATGGATTCCGGGGGCGTCACGGCGCAGCAGTTCGGCTATCTCGTCACGTTCGAGATGGTCACGGCCATGCTCTGTTACATTCCCGTCGCTCATCTCGCAGATAAATACGGACGCCGACCCTTCGTGCTCATCACGTTTGTGTTCTTCACGCTGTTCCCGGTCACGCTGCTCTTCGCGCACAACTTCGCGTGGCTGGCGCTGGCGTTCGTCGTGCGCGGGCTGAAAGAATTCGGCGAGCCGGCGCGCAAGGCGCTCATCATTGGCGAGGCCGCGCCGGAATTGCGTGCCCGGACCTACGGCGCATATTACCTTATCCGCGATTGCACGGTCACGACCGGTTCCTTTCTAGGCGCGTGGCTCTGGTATATCAGCCCGCGGGCCAATTTCGTTGGCGCTGCCATCTGCGGGGCGATGGGAACGCTCTGGTTCTGGTGGTTTATTTACCGGAAGAAAGGCAATTAAGTTCAATTCAGCAACATTCCCGTCCATCGCATGAACAACGGACAACGGGTAGTAATCTATTTCGCGCGAAGGTTGCGAAGAAAACCGAAGGAACCCGCACTTATGGGCAAATGTTATGAATTGACCCCCTTTAGACCCTTTACAACTATTGCTGAACCGAAACCAGCGATTGCTAAATTGGAAAAAGCTTTCGCTGAAATGATTTTAGCGACTCCTAAAACGGATTCAGGAGCTCCTAAACTGAAAAAAGGAACTCCTAAAACGAAAAAAACAATTCCTAAAACGCTTTCAGGAACTCCTAAAATGAAAATATGAGATGGATTTTTGACCAAAAACGTCAAAAAATCGGGTTTTTTGAAGGGCGTCGGAACCGGCTTTAACGCTGAATTTAACATAACCTGCTTAAAATGGATAAACTGTAGCCTTTGAGCAGTTTTTAATGCCGGTTGGGTGGCAGTCCCGTAATGCGGGATGTGTCCGCTCAAGATTCCGCCGGAAGAAGTTTGAGCCGACTCACGCCGGGCTGCAACACATTTAGGTAGGGCGGTCCTTGACCGCCAGTCTTTGCAGACGGCCACCATTGCCAACGAACGTTTTTTGGTTCACCACGACGGCTGCAGGCCGAAGCGCTCAGGCAACGGTTCGAGTTTAGGACAATGGACGGACGCGGAACAAGCTCTGCCACGAAGTGCTCGGATGCCTGCTAGGACTGCACGGTCACGCGCCCGCCGCCGTTTTTCCCCCGCGGGCTGGCGACGTGAAAGCGGCAGGGGGGGCTGCCGCAGTCCAAAACCTCGCGGAACTTTTCAGACGGACTAACAAAACACGGCTACAGTTTCATTTAGCCCGCGATCTTATTCCGGCATTTTCATCATCTCATCGCCGCTCATCGGATGCGGATTCGCGCCGATGGCCGCGCGGGCGGCCTTCACATCATCAGCCGTGACTTCGCCCATTCCGTTGCCCCAGGAACTGCGGATGTAAGTCAGCACGGCGGCAAGGTCGGCGTCCGGCAGGGCAGCGCCCATGGCGGCCATTTGAAGATTCCAAGTCTGGCTTTCCACCGTGATGGAACCGGCAATGCCCATCAGCGGAATGTGCGTGAGCCGTTGGACGCCCTTGGCCTTGACCCATTCCGACCCGGCCAGCGGGGGCGCCTGGTTCGGCTTGCCCAGGCCGTCCGCGCCATGGCAGGTGCCGCAGTTCGATTCGTAAATTTTCCTGCCGCGGGCGATGGCCGCCGCCGCGCCGGACTTGGGCTGATACGAATCCAGTTGATCCGCCGATGCGTAAGGCCCGTAGACCCGCTCGTCAAACCAGCCGCCGTGATGGTCGAAATAAACAAACCCGAGAAACAAAAGCACGAGCGTCAGCGAAAAAACCCACATAGGCACGGTCGAGCGCGTCGCCGTGGGCTCGGCGTTGGACGGGGTCGGACATGATTTTGTTTCGTCGCTCATTTTATTTGGCCGGGGCGTTCGTTGAAATTTGAACCGGCGTGTAAGGCGCTTCATATAGCGGCACATCGGCGTGCAGGCTCAAAAGATACGCCACGAGCTGTTTCGCCTCCGGCTTAGGCACGACTTCATAGCCGGCGGGCGGGGCGAACTCGCTTGGCAGGTTCAAGGCGTCCGGCGAAGGCGCGTCGCCAATTTTCCTGGTTTCAAAAAGAAAGCGGAACGGCGGCATCGCGGAATTTTTCACGACGCTCTGCGGCGCGTAGAGGTGGAGCAAATGCCAGCTTGCATTGTTCAGGCGCGTGCCGGCATCCGCCAGATCCGGCCCCGCGCGCAAGCTGCCGAGCTGGACAGGGGAATCGTAAAGATAATCCGCCGCGACGCTGCGGCGTACACCCCAGCCGCGCGAAATGTCCGCACCCGTGGGAATCAAATGCGTCTCAACTTTGCCACCAACGGCGGTTATTTTGTCATTTGCAGAGTCCGCTTCTTCTTTTGTCAGGCCGGTCAATTTCAAGGTGGAAATGAGATTGCTCACGGCGTCCGGATTTTTCCCCGCACCGGTCAGCACAACTTCAAACGCAATGCCGGTCTGCTGGATTTGTTCCGTGTGACAGGCCGCGCAGCCGTTCGCACGATAAACCTGCAAGCCAAGCGTCGCGTCGCCGGTGCGTTGAACCGGATAGGTGTCTCCGGAATTGAGAACGGCGGTCTGCTTCGCCGTGCCAAGCTGCAACGCCGGTGCAAGCACAAAGCCGCACCACGAGGCACCGAGCGCGATGAACGCGGCTATGAAAACACTAATGCCGTTTTTCATGGCTTCACCTCCGAAACTTCCAGCGGCGCAGTCACGGCGGCGATCACCGACTTGATCAGCGCGAGTTTCCATTTGAGCGTCATCACAAAAATGTTCGCGGCGAACAGCAGGCTGCCAAGCAGGAGGAACAAAAGTCCGGTCGTGCTGGCGCGCAGAAATGGCAGCGTCGTTGCAAGATCGTAATTTTTCAATCCCTGTTCGATGCCTCCAATGGCCAGCGATCCGGCCAGAAGAACGATGCCGAGCATGAAACACCAATGTTGAAAGCGGACAAATTTAGGGAACGGCAATTCAAAGTCCATGATGCGTGGCAGCAGTTCGTAAACCGCGCCGCATATGATGATCGCGAAGAAGCCAAGGATTTGCAGCTGCTCCTGTGCCGGGCCAAACCAGGTAAATTGCACGATGCGGCTGAAATGCGGACAAGCGGATGCGATCAACATCAGGCCGGACAAAAGAAACGCAGCCGAGCCAAATTTGATGTAGCAGAACGGCCCGCCTTTGCAATGGACATCTGCACCGCACACGGTCTTGACAACAATTACCGCGATGGCGATGAGCGGGACGATCAAAAGCGATGAAGCGACGGTGCTCAACGCCGGCAACCAGGCCGGCACGGGCGCGCCCTGCGGGATGCCGCACCACGTTCCGAACAAGATCAGGGTCCAGAAGGCGAACAGCGCGAAGTAGCTGCTTTGCAGCGGACGTCCGGCGAGTTTTGGCAGGAAATAAAATGCCGTGCCGAGGCCGACCAGCGAGAGCCAGACGAAAATCAGGTTGTTCGCAAACCACCAGCCGATGACGGCCTGCGTCACGCCGCGAACCGGATGACCCGAGACGATCAAAAGATTTGCGGTTGCATAAATCCACGGAAACCACAGCAGCGCGGCCAGCAGGAACCAGTGCGACGGATATAATTCGCGTTCCTTGCGCTGGCCGAAAGTGGCGACGGCGGAAATGGCGACCAGCAGAAATGCGGCGAACAACAGAACCGAACTGCCTCGCGGAAATTCCAGCCACGCAAAGCCGGTGCTATCGCCGATCAAAATTGCAACTATGCCGATGAAGACGCCCAAATGCCAGATGTTCGCGGCTACGATTGGAACGAGCGGCAGGACAAGCTCGGTCTGGCTCAATCGCGCAAAAATCCAGAGCATCACGCCGAGCGCGGCAGGGATGCAGAAGCCGTAAAGGATCGCGTCGTTCGCGGCGGGCTGAGCGTGGCCGTAGCTCAGCACCGGGCAATCCGCAAACATGTCGGGCTTGTGAAACGTCAGCGAGGCGATCACCGCCAGCAACAGGCCGACGACGAGCCACAACGCCGCGCCGCCAAAGAGCGCTAGCAGCGGCACGCGGCAGGAAGCGTCAATTTTTTGCTGTGAAAGGTCGTTCATTCAAATGGATTCGGTTTCGGCGCAACCACCGGCGCGGGCGCGCTGGCCTTTTCTTCACGCGCAATCAAATCCGCGCGAGCGGCGGCGGGATTCTGCCATTCCTGCGCGGCGAGCTGGATGGCAGTTTCTATCGGCAGGCGCACGATGCTTCGCGGTTGATCTGCCCAGCCAACCTTGTTGAGCGACGCCATTTCATTTGTGCGAATTTCAAAAAGCGCTTTTGTCCGAAACGCCGCGCTATCGGCGTCAATCGCCGGGACGTTCACCAGAAATTTCACCGCGACGACGAGCACGGCGAAAATCACGCTCCCAACGATGAAGGCGATCGCCGCGCCCGAGGCGCTGGTGTGTGTTTTTTGATTCATCGGTCACCTCCATTGGCGGGCAGCGTGTCAGGATATTCCTCCGGCTCAAGGCCGATGCCCATCGCTTCGAGCACGCGCGGGTCGCGCTGCGGATACGGCGGATGGCTGGCAAATTTTTTCAGGAACACCCACGACAGGAATCCGCCCATGAACGCGAGACAGCCGAGCTGCAGCGGAATCCATTTGAGCGGATAACCGTCCGGTCGCGCGGCGGGCAGGATGTTAAAGCTCAAGTCGAGCGCGTGCATCAGCCACGCGAGCGCGCATACGGGCAGAACGATCTTGAAATTGCTTTTCGCCTTCACCGGCAGCAGCAGGAAAAACGGCACAAAGAAATGGCCGACGATCAAGATCATGCTCACCCACCACCACGAGCCGCGTTCGCGGATGAGATACCAGAAGGTTTCCGTGGGCATGTTCGCGTTCCAGACGACGAAGTATTGCGCGAACTCGGTGTAGGCCGAGAAAACGGTGAACGCGAAGAACCACACGCCAAGGAAATAAAACTGGCTGTCATGCAGCACGCCGTCGAGGATGCGCTGGCGCTGCAAGATCACGGTGATGACATAGACCGTCGCAAGCGCGATCCAGGTGCAGTCGGAGAAGAAATAGACGCCATATATCGCGGAGAACCATTGGTATTGGAGCGATTTAACCCAGAGAACACTCGCACCGGTAATCGTCGCCGCGAACGCGAGGATTCCCCAGCCTGAATGGAAGCGCATTTTCTGGACGCAAAGCGCGTCGCCCGTCACATCCTGACGCAAAGACCAGTAGCGCAGCCGCGATGTGAGCAGCCACCACACTCCGAAGAACGTCGCTGAAACGATGACAAATCCTGCCAAAGTGAAGACCGGCGCACGCGCGCGGATCAATTCATCTGCCGCCGGCAGGGTGAGCCAGGTGAAAATTTTCGGCGCGAACAAAATCACTGGTAAAAACAATATTGCCAGCCACGGAAAAAGCAGCGACGCGAGATGTTCGCAGAAACGGCGGATGGGCACCGACCAGCCGGCGTCCGTCAAATGATGCACGATGACCAGAAACAAAGAGCCGAGCGCGATGGTGAGATAAAATATGAACGCGAACAGCCACGAGAATCCAAACGCGGTTCCGCCGTCATGCTTGAAACTGATGAGAGCGCCCACCACGGACAAGATTCCGCCACCCACCATCAACACGGACGGCAGCCTGCTCCAGCCGGACAAATCCAGCTTCGGCGGCAGATGAGTTGTGTCTTTGTGCGAACTCATAATCATTTCAGCGCGGCCTGTTGGTCGGCCGTCAAATCGTTGGTCGACCCGAGCCAGCTTAATTGCAACGCGCGCGTGTAGGCGATGATTGCCCAGCGGTCTTCGGTCGGAACTATCGGCCCATACGCGCCCATCAAACCTTTGCCATGCGTGACCGTGTTGAAAATTTCGCCGTCGGTCATCTCGACGATCCGCTTGTCGTGCAGGTTCGCCACGGCGGGCATCAAGCCGAGTTTTTTGGTGATGCCATTGCCATCGCCAAGCCTGCCGTGGCACGGCGCGCAATAAATGTCGAAGCGTTCGTGACCGCGTGCGAGCAAGGCGTCATTGACCGGCAGCGGATTTGTCTCGACGAAATTTGTCGTGCCGGAAATTTTTCCGGTGTTGACGGGCGCATCTTCAAAGCGATAGACCGCGCCGTCCACGGTTTGAATCGGCTCGCTGCGCGCAATTGTCCCGGCGGGCGGCAATTGCGAGCTAATGCCGTTCGTGAAAAAGTCGAACGGCTTCTGCGGGCGCAGTTTCGCCTGGCGGTCCATGTCGGGGAAGACCTCGATGGGCGGTTTGCGCGAAAGCCGGCCCGGCAATCCGGCAATGCCGACCACCGCCGCACCAAGCGCCGCTCCAATCAACAACATTGAAATGATGTAGCGCATCAGTCTGCGTCCTCCACGAGTTCGATGTTCACGCCGCCGATCTCTTCGAGCAGCTTGCGGGTTTCGTTTTCGGAAAATTTCGGATCAGTCGCGCCGATGGCGAGGAAAAACTTGTCGCGCGATGCGAGCGCAAAATTCTTGTTCGCAAACAACGGATGATGCAGGCGCGGCAACTGGTTCAGGCCAAGCATCCCCACGAGCGCGCCCACCGCGCCGCCCATGATCATCATGATGTAGGCCGGCACGAAGGTCATCGGCGGGCTGAACATCGGCTTGCCGCCGACGATGAGCGGATAATCAAACGCATTCGCATACCAGATCAAGCCGACGACGGACAAGAACGCGCCCGCGCCCATCGCGAGCGAGACCCAGCCGACGAGCGAGTTGCCAAGCTTCATGACTTTTTCCATCCCATGGATCGGGAACGGCGTGAAAGTGTCCCAGCGCTGGTAGCCGGCGTCGCGGACTTTTTCCGCCGCGCTTAAGATGGCGGCAGGCGAGTCGAATTCAGCGATGATGCCAAAATGTTTCATCGTTTCTCTCCTTTCGCGCCGCCCAGGCGGTGATGCGGATTGGCCTCAGGCATCACGCTTTTAACTTCTGATATCGCGATCATCGGCAGGAATTTGACGAACAGCAGATACATCATGAAAAATGCCCCGAGCGTGCCGATGTAAAGCAATATGTCCCAGATGGTCGGAATGTATTTGCCCCAGCTCGACGGCAGAAAATCCTGATACAGCGAGCCGACGACGATGACGAAGCGTTCGCTCCACATGCCGATGTTGATGAGCACGCCGATGATGAAAAGCGCCGCGAGGTTCGCGCGGATTTTTTTAATCCACAACAGTTGCGTCACACACACGTTGATGCCGATCAAAATCCAGCCCATATACCAGTAGGTGTGCCCGAAAAGACGGTGCGTGAAAACCCAGCGCTCATACGTGTCGCCGCTATACCAGGCGATGAAAAATTCCATCGCATAGATGTAGTCAATGATGAGGCCGCTCACCAATGTCAGCTTCGCAATCTTGTCGATGTGCGGCAATGTGATGATGTTTTCGAGGCCGCACCATTTGCGGAGCGGCACCAGAATCACCAGCATCATGCCGAAACCGCAGAACACGGCGCCGATCACGAAATACAGCGGGAAAATCGTCGCATGCCAGCCCGCGAGCATCGAGGTGCAGAAGTCCAAACCGACGATGGAGCTCACCGTGAACACGAGCAGCGTGCAAAGACCGCACAGCACGACGTAGGCCTTTTCGTAATTGTGCCATTGCCGCGCCGAACCGGTCCAGCCCATCGCGAGGAAACTGAAAATGCCCTTGCGGATNNAACATGAACCAGTCGAACCACGCGCGCCCGACGTGGATCGCAGGATAAAGGCCCGCCATCATCACCGAGAAAACCGTCATCGCCTCGGCCATGCGGCCGATGGTCGTGCGCCAGTGCTGCTTCGTCAGAAACAGCATCGCCGAAATCAACGTGCCGGCGTGCGCGACACCGACCCACCAGATGAAGCTCACGATGTCCAGGCCCCACATCGCCGGATGATTGTTGCCCCAGACGCCGACGCCGGTCGTTACCTGGTAAATCAGCGCCACCGGCAAAACCACCATCGCGCAAAACGCCGCCGGCAGGAACAACACCAGCCACCAGCGCGGAATTTTTCCTTCCGCGAATGCCGACAGCTTGTCCGTGAGCCAGCCGAGGCCTTTGTTGCCCTCGACGACGGGCGCACGCCGCAGTTCAGCGGGCGGCGCGAGCGATTTCAAATTGGTTGCGGAATCAGCCATTAACCGTTTCCTTCCGATTTGAAATTGGGGAGCGCACGCCTCTGGCGTGCATTTTTCGGCGTCCCGCTGAAAAAGGTTTGGGCGCGACGCCCAAACCCGCACGCGGGACGCGTGCGCTCCCAAGCAAAAATTTCGTTCGTCAAATTCATGTTCAACTAAATTGTTTTTCTCGCGTCAGCTTCAGCCATTGTGATTTTCGTATTCTTCCGAGCTGTAAGGCGCGTGATAATCCGGCATGTGGATGTTCGGGTTGCGGACTCGCGCGAGATACGTCGTGCGCGGCTTCGTCAGCAAATCGCCGAGCACGGAATAGTTCAGCGGCAACATTTTCTGTTTCGACACCGAGCTTTCCGGGTCGCTGATATCGCCGAAAACAATCGCCTGCGCCGGGCACGCCTGCTGGCACGCGGTCTTGGGGATCGTTCCTTCTGATTCCTTCAAACGCACGTTGTCGGTGGCGCCGGCCTTGACCTTCTGGGCGATCTTCGCCTGCTCGATGCGCTGCGTGCAATAGGTGCATTTCTCCATGACGCCGCGCATGCGCACCGTCACGTCGGGATTCTTCGACAGCTTGATCAAATCCCATTCGTCTTCCGTGCGCATCCCGCTGTTCGGATCCTTCCACCAGCGCAAGATGTCCAGCTCGCCATCCGTCTTGTGGCCGAAAATCGCCGTCGAATAAATTGTCCCCTTCAATTCGCTCAGCGGACGCTTGTTGAAATCGAGATAATTGAAACGGCGGACCTTGTAAGGGCAGTTGTTTGAGCAGTAGCGCGTGCCGATGCAACGGTTGTAGGCCATCACGTTCAAACCTTCCTGGTCGTGAACGGTCGCGGCGACAGGGCAGACGTTTTCGCATGGGGCGGATTCGCACTGCTGGCAGAGCATCGGCTGGTTCACCGCCTGCACGTCGTCAATCCATTCCGCGAACTGCTGGTCCGGGTCGGCCTGGTTTTGGTCGGCCTTGAAATCAAAAAACGCCGGGTTGTTCTTGCGCTTCGGATCGCTCGTGTAATAACGGTCAATCCGCATCCATTGCATTTCGCGGCCGCGATGCACCTGGTCTTTGCCGACGATTGGGATGTTGTTCTCGCTCTGGCACGCAATCACGCAGGTGCCGCAGCCGACGCACGCATTCAAGTCCACCGCCATGCCCCATTGATGGAGCGCGGTCTTCTTCGCCTCGTCGAGCGGGTTCGGATAGAGCGACTGAACCACCGGCGGCGCCTTTTCCTGCATCTCCTGCGCGAACTTCGGGTCCTTGATGAAATCGTCGAGGTTCGCCTCGCGCACTGCGGGACGGCCTTCCATGGACCAGTGCGATTGCGTGGTCGCAATCACATACGTTCCGCCGGTCTTGCGGATTGTCGCGCCGGTCTCAATATATTTTCCGCTGAAAATCTTATACGCGTTGAAGCCGACGCCCGTGCCGACGCGACCCGCCTTGTCGCGACCGTAACCGAGCGCGAGGCCGAGCGAATAATCCGCCATGCCCGGCTGTGTCCAGATCGGGCCGGAAACCAATTTGCCGTTCAACGAAATCTCCACGATGTCGCCGTTCGCCACGTTGAGATCGCGCGCGGTTTTGCGGCTGACGAGCACGGCGTTGTCCCAGGTGATTTTGGTGACCGGATCGGGAAGCTCCTGCATCCAGCCGTTGTTCGCATAAAATCCGTCGTCCACCTTCGCGTCGCGATAGAAAATGACTTCGAGGCTGCTGGCGGAAGGCGCGGGCACGCTGCCAATCGCGGGCGAAGCCGCGCTCGCATTCACTCCAACCGGCTGAGGCGCGGAACCGTCAAGAAACCCGTTGAACAAAAATTTCTGCCAGTCGCCAGAACCGTTGAAAGTTGCCTGAACGATGTCGTAGGCATTCTTCTGCGTCTCGCCGGCGATGCGCGCGAGAAATTCCAATTCAGTAATTCCGCCGAACAGCGGCTGGATCAGCGGCTGGATGGCGACCAGGATTCCGTCGCTCGTCGTCGCATCGCCCCATGATTCGAGATAATGCCCAGCAGGGAAAAGCCATTGCGATTTCCATGTCGTGCTCGCCGATTCATCTTCGTAATAACCGAGTCGAACGATTGTTGGGCTGGCCTGCACTTCATTTTTAAACAAAGACAACCAGGAATTATAAGCAGGATTTCCGCCTACGATGACGAGCGTATCGCTTGCGGCAAAATCTTTCAAATTCGCACTCGCAGTATCCGTCGCTGGAATCAAAGTCACCATGTTGCCGATTGCGCCGAGCGCGGAGTTGATGGCATACGCGAGCAGATGCACTTCAATCGGCTGGCGCTGACCGGCAACGACCAAAACATTTCCACGATTGGCCACCAAATCCTTCGCCAATTCAGAAACCCATTTGACATCCACTGTCGCCGGAATTGAGCCGGATGATCCGTTAACCAAAGCCAGAACGGCTTGAGCAATTTCTCCAACCAAACTCGCCGCCACGCGAAGCCGGTGATCCGCGCTCGCGCCGGTCAGCGTGAAGAGCGATTCCACCGCATAAAGCCGGTTCATGTCTTCGCCCGCCTTGCGGCCGGCGGCAAATTTGCGGATATGATTGTGCGCGTCGTCTTCGCCACCGAGGAAATCGCAGTCGAGCGACAAAATCACCTTCGCCTTGTCGAAATTGAAAACGGGCTTAACCGATTGACCGAACGCCTGCGTGGCC
>PKZR01000229.1:23717-25219 GCA_003133815.1 Limisphaerales bacterium
CCGGGATAAAGTGAATTGCCCTCGACCTTGATGGGACGGCCTTCGTAGGACTTGACGACCAGCGGAATCGCGCCGGTGCGCGTCGGCATGGCCGTGGCATAATACTCGCACTTGCCGTAGACGTAATCTTCCGGCTGCTTGCCGAACGGCTCCAGTTTTTCCTCGGGGCGGCGGCAGCCCGCGCCCGCAAACGCCAGACCTGCCAACGCGAACGACGCGGACATGATCTTCAGGAAATGGCGGCGGCTCGTGCCGTCCAGCTCATCGCTTGCGCCCTGCGGAAATTCGCGATGCAGCCAGTCCTTGAACTCCGGCGTGTCGGCCAGTTCGTCCATGCTGCGCCAGTAGCGCCTGCCGGTCGTTTGCGTCGGAGTTGTGTTGTTGGAATTCATTTATCGGTGACAGGCCGAGCAGCTTTGCAACGATTCGACGCGCATGTGTTCAACCAGTTTTTTGCCCTCGACCGTCTGCAAATGCTCGGCTTCCACGCCGTTTGTGCTCCACGTCCAGCCCAGATCCGTGACCTTGTCCACCGGGCGGATGTGCGCGGCGGGGTCGCGATGGCAGTCGAGGCAGAAGCTCATGCTCAACGGCTTGGCATGATAAACTTCATCCATCTGGTCAATGCGCCCGTGACATTCCACGCAGCCGATGCCGCGAGCGACGTGGACGGAATGGTTGAAATAAACATAGTCCGGCGTGATGTGAACCTGCACCCACGGGATGGGCGTGTTGTTCGCGGCGCTTTCGCGGACGATGGCCAGGCGCGGATCATCCTTCAACACCTGGCTGTGACAGTTCATGCAGGTCGAGGCGGCGGGAATGTTCGCAACCCACGTCTTGTCCACCATACTGTGACAATAGCGGCAGTCCACGCCCAGTTGTCCGGCATGAATTTTGTGGGAGAAGGGGACGGGCTGGACGGGCTGGTATCCGACGCGGGTGTATTTGGGCGTGAAATAAATAGTCACGCCCGCCGCCACGGCACCGCCTGCCAGCGCGGCTCCCACGCCAAGCACCAGCGGCAACCAGTTTGTCCACTTCGGAAAAATCGCTGACATTTAGAACGGCCTCACACGGCCTAAAACACCTTAAATTAAATCCACTCCATCCAGCCCAGAATATGGGCAGGCGCGGATATTAATTAAATTGTCATCCGCGCCGCAAGAAAAGTTTGTGAAATATTTCACTTATGCGTTCCCGGCCGCCGCACATGAAGAACTTCCGGTCGCCGGACGGCCCGGATTCCAATTGGAATGTGGCCCAGCCCATGGCAAAACCTGCCGGGTTTGCAAAAAAACAGCCGGAACAATTGCTCGTTCCGGCTTGGGTGATTGGCAGGGTTGGCGCGCAGCGCCGGCCGGCGGCGCGGTAACTTCAAGTTTACACATCGCAACCTCCTGTTACCGCGTCGCGACATCCAGTTCACACACCGAAACTTCATCTTTACACACCGTGAAAGCATCTTTACACAACGAAACACAACTGTCCGGTTTAGAAAC
>PKZR01000179.1 GCA_003133815.1 Limisphaerales bacterium
TTGAGTGAATACGAGCGGCAACAGAAGGCCATCATTGGAAACCGGAACACCGAACCAGCGGCACCAGCCGTTGCCGCATAGGAGGCCATCATGCAAACTTGGCAAATAAAAGCACTCGAACTGGAAGTGTCGGTGTTGAAACACCTTGACGGATTCGTTCACGAACATGCGTTCTATTTTCTCATTGGAGCCATTTATCTTTTGCTGGCTTTGTTGGCGTGGGTATTGAACGGTGGATTGCGATGCAAAGGAGGAAAATCCACGCCTCATGTCCGGCCTGCCCTTTTCATCCATCTGCCGGGACCGCCGCCACCGCCCCCGGACACGTTCGACCCATTATGCCGCTAACGGCATAACGGGTCTTATGCCGCGTGCCGGATTATGCCGCATTGAGTTTTGATATCCCTGCGTTTGTTCAGCGGGTTGCTTCAGCAATGCGGCATAATTATGAGCCTCGCGCCGTTATGATTGGCGCGTATGAATCCATTATTGGCTCAATTCAAAACGGTTCGAGGCTTGGACGACGGCCCTTTGTGCCCGCATGTTCCAGCTTACATCACACAACTCCAAACGCAGGGCTATCAGCCCCAAACAATCCTGAAACATCTCTGGCTCTTTGCCCATTTTAACAGGTGGCTCAAACGGACTGATCGTGGTCTCCGTAATCTAAACGAGAAGACCATCAAACGCTTCCTGCGGCACCAATGCGCCCAGCGAAAGCGGCAGTTGGAGGAAGGGGGTGCTTTATACGGGTTGCTCAACCTGCTCCGAAAGGCACGGGTGGTTCCGGAGGCCGAAAAAGTCCCGACGACTCCGGCGGAACGTCTTGCAAATCAATACCAGTGTTATCTCCTGAAAGAACGCGGATGCTCCGCTCACACGCTGGAAAATTACGGAAGGCACGTCAACCGATTCATCAACGAGCGTTTTGGCAGTGGGCCAATTAGGCGATCCCAACTTCGGGCGCAGGATGTTATTGCGTTCGTGCAAAGTGGCGCGCACCAACTCAGCCGCGGGCACGCTTCACAGCGCGTCACGGCTCTACGGTCGTTCATGCAGTTCCTGCACTACCGTGGACACACCACCACCAATTTGGCGGCGGCAGTGCCAGCGGTGGCCCACTGGCGTATGACCGGTTTACCCAGGCATCTCTCTTCCAAGTCTGTGCAGAAGGTGCTTGATAGTTGTGATCAAACGACGGCGTTCGGGCGGCGCAATTATGTAATTTTGCTGTTGATGGCGAGGCTGGGGCTTCGCGGTGGTGAAATCATCAATCTGCAACTGGAAGACCTTGATTGGGAAACTGCTCAACTCACCATCCATTCCAAAAAGAGTCGCAGTTGGACGCGATTGCCGATGCCGGGCGATGTCGGCAAGGCGGTCGCACGCTACCTGCGGTTTGATCGTCCTCGTTGTTCGAGTCGAGATGTTTTCGTCCGCATGGTCGCGCCCTATCAACGTCTCTCAAGGGCCAACGTCATCGCCAAGCTGACCCAAACTGCGCTCAAACGGGCAGGAGTTGAGTGTATGCGAACCGGATCGCACGTTTTTCGCCACAGTCTGGCGACCGAGATGCTCCACCGGGGAGCTTCGTTGGAAGAGATTGGCCAAGTGCTACGTCACAAAAATCCAGATACCACCGCCATCTATGCGAAGGTTGATCTCGACGCGCTACGGCGGCTGGCCATCGTCTGGCCGGGAGGTGTCCAATGAACAACCTCCGAAATGCCGTCAACAACTACCTTACATTACGGCGCGGACTCGGCTTCAAACTGGGACGCATAGAAACCCACCTGCGAAAGTTCGTGGTTTTCATGGCAGGCAAGAAAACCACCCGGATCACCGCTGCTCTGGCGTTGGAGTTTGCCGTTGAGTCAGCGAAACTGGCCCCCTGCACAAAGGGTTATCGTCTTTCGGCGGTTCGCGGGTTCGCTCGTCACCATCTGGCGGCGGACGCTGCGACAGAAATCCCCCCGCCGGGCCTGTTGCCCTGCGACTCAACGCGCCCGCAGCCCTACCTTTACTCGGATGCCGAAATCCTGCGTTTGCTCGCCGGCGCGAAAGCGTATCCATCCTGGGATCGCTACCGCAATCCGTTGTGGAATCGGTTCCGGGCCGAAACGTATTATTGCATCTTTGGCTTGCTGGCGGTGACTGGAATGCGCGTTGGTGAAGTGGTCAATCTACAACCCGGAGACATTGATTGGACCGAAGGTGTGCTCACCATCCGCAAGACAAAGTTCGGCAAGTCGCGATTGATCCCGCTGCATCAGACCACACTCAAAGCCATCACGGCTTTCATTAAACACCGCGACCGGTTCTTCGGCCAACTGCCATCGCCGCCCGGCCTGTCTTACCTTTTTGTGACCAGCCACGGCACCAAATTGAAAATCAGTGCTGTCAATCGGCTGTTCCTCATTATCTCGCGCAAGATCGGCCTGCGGGAACCGGCGGCCCGTCGCGGGCCGCGCATTCACGATCTGCGGCATCATTTTGCCATCGAAACATTGTTGCGTTGGTATCGCCAGGGTGAGAAACCGGATCGGCTGCTGCCAGTATTATCAACGTATCTCGGTCACACAAATGTGAGCGGCACCTATTGGTATTTGAGCTGCACACCTGAACTCATGCAGGCGGCTGGCCAGCGGCTGGAGCGCCGGTGGAAAGGAGTCCGATGAAAGCCCCGTCAAATCTGGCGTTACTGATCGAAGGCTTCTTTACCAAACGCCTGATCGCTCAACGCCGTGCGAGTCCACACACCATTGCTTCTTACCGGGACATGTTTCGGATGCTGCTGGGTTTTGCCGAAAAGCGGCTTGGACGTGCGCCATCGAAGCTCGCGTTGGACGACCTAAACGCACCGTTTGTGGCTGCGTTCCTAGACGAGTTGGAGAGAAAACGCGCCAACGGCCCACGCAGTCGCAACCTGCGGCTGGCGGCGATTCGTTCGTTTTTCCATTACGCCGCATTGGAAGCTCCAGAGCACTCGGCACTGATCCAACGTGTGTTGGCCATCCCGCGCAAACGGCACACGCGACCGCTCCTTGACTTTCTGATCCGCGCGGAGATCGAGGCGCTGCTGTCAGTGCCGAACCGCCAGACTTGGGTTGGACAACGTGATCACGCCTTTCTTTTGGTCGCCGTGCAAACCGGTCTGCGTCTGTCCGAGTTGACGGGTCTGCGTCAACAGGACGTGGCACTCGGCACCGGCGCACACGTCCGTTGCCTGGGAAAGGGACGGAAGGAACGAGCCACACCACTGACCAAACCGACATCCCGGGTCGTGGCCGCTTGGATTAAAAGACAAGGCCAAGATGGTTCTGCGTTCCTGTTCCCAAGTGCGCGGGGCGGGCGGCTCAGCGCCGATGCCGGCCAATCGCTGGTCGCTCGACACGTCGCGGCGGCTCAAAAGGTGTGTCCCACGCTCGCCAAAAAGCGAGTGTCACCCCATGTGTTAAGACATACGGCGGCGATGGAGTTGCTCCAAGCCGGTGTGGACAGTGCGCTGATTGCAATCTGGATGGGGCACGAATCCGTGGATACCACGAAAATATACTTGGACGCAAACCTCACCTTGAAAGAGGAAATCCTTGCCAAAACCCGGCCTGTCGAAATGTCACCGGGCCGCTTTCGTCCCGGTGACCGCCTGCTCAACTTCCTCAAGGAGTTGTAGTCAGATGACTGGATTATGCCGCATTGCTGAAGCAACCTGCTGAACAAACGCAGGGAAATCAAAACTCAATGCGGCATAATCCGGCACGCGGCATAAGACCCATTTCCGCCGCCGCACCATTCGGCGCATTGTGGTCACGATGCTGATTATCGGGAATGACCACTGGCGATGCAGATTGCGCGGCGTGATTCTTAAAAGCGATTTCCACGGCTCAAGCGGGCGCGGTCACAGGTG
>PKZR01000327.1 GCA_003133815.1 Limisphaerales bacterium
TCTTTTTTGATTTCTTCGCGGATGGAATACGGCCACGAATAAATATCAAAAAATTTCCGGCCGTCGGCAGGATACATCGGGCGCGGCGTAACGGAAAAATCCACGCTCGAATACATGTTGAACCACCAGAAACAATTCGCGCAGGTGAAATCTGAATCCAGCAGCCAGAGGTGATTCCAAATTTTGGGTGCGTCCACAATTTGGTTGGACTGCTTCCAAAATTGCACTTCGGACAATTCACGGTTGAACCAGCCGTTGCCGACGATGCCGTGTTCGGACGGCGTCTTGCCTGTGAGATAATTTGATTGTGCAGTGCATGTCACCGCCGGAAATGCGGGCGCAATGTGCGCGAGCGCGCCGCGTTTGCGGAAAGCCGCGATGCGTGGCGTGTGTTCGCCGACGAGCGCCTCGGTGAGGCCGACAACGTTGATGACGGCGAGGCGGTTCATTTTTTCCGTCTGCTTATTTCGTGAATCGCTTCAACGATTTGTGGCGGATTCATTTCATGCACTTCCACGCCGCGACCGATTTCTTTGAGCAACGTGATTGTCAATTCGCCGCCGAGGTGTTCGCGAAATTCTTCGAGGCCGGTAAGGATTTGAAAACTGCCGCCGGAATTTTTTTGAAGTAATTCGTCAGAGAACAATTTGAAATCGAGTTGCTCGAGTAATCTCAAAATACGTTCGCAGGATTTGGCGGCAAGCAAACCGGCGTTACGCGAATAAATCACGTCGAGCGCGATGCCGGTGGCGACGGCCTCGCCATGGGGAATTAGGAAATCGGAAAGCTGCTCCAGTTTGTGCGCGGCCCAATGCCCGAAATCAAGTGGACGCGCCGAACCCATTTCAAACGGATCGCCGCTAGTGGCGATGTGGTCGAGATGCAGTTCGGCACAGCGACGAATCAGATTTTTCATCGCCGCAGGCCCGAAGGAAATCAATTTTTCGGCATCGCGCTCAATCTCGTCGAAAAATATCGCGTCGCGGATGCACGCGACTTTCACCGCTTCCACGTAGCCGGCGCGTTTGTCTCGTGGTTTGAGCGTGGCAAGCAGGTTGAAATCATTGATGACGGCAAACGGCGGCGCGAATGTGCCGATGAAATTCTTTTTGCCGAAGGCATTGATGGCGTTTTTCACGCCGACGCCGGAATCGGCTTGTGACAAGGTCGTCGTCGGGATGCGGACAAGGCGCACACCACGATGCGCGGTGGTGGCGGCAAATCCGGCCACGTCCAGCAGCGCGCCGCCGCCAATGGCGATCAGATATGAATGCCGGTCAATGTGGTGGCGGTCAATTTGCGAAAGGATTTCAGTGACGATGGCGGGAGAATTTTTCGACGGCTCGCCGCCTTTGATGACGATTGGCGGACAAACGAGCGGCAATTGCGCGACGTGCGCGGAGAAATAATTTTCAATCTGGCGCTCCAATTGTGGCAGCGCCTGCGAAAGCGAATCTTCCAGCACGACGAGCACTTTGCGCGGCGCGGCGGCGGCCAGCGCATTTTTCAAGACCAGATTGTTCGGGGCAAAAACGTCTTCGGTGAAGAAGACGCGCAGTTGCCAGCCGACTTGAATGGAACGCTGAATCACGGACATGATTCAATTTGGAAGCGTTGACGGAGATTTTCGAGTTTTTATTTCGGCCCGTGGATACGCTCGTCCAAAAAAAAGACTTTTACGGCAAGATGTTGCAAAAAGCACGCAGGATTTGTGCGTTTCAGAAATCAGCTTCCAACTGCTTTGTCTTCGGGGATTCTCATGCAATAGAACGAGCGATAGACGAAGACGAGCGCGACGACGAAGCAGACGCAGCCAATCCACGGACTCCAGTTCATCGCGGACGGATCGTGTTTCAGGCGTTCCTGAAAATTTTGCGTCATTTCCACCGCGATTTCCGTGGCGAGCAAACCGAAGAGCGTGGTGAACTTGATGATCGGATTCATCGCGACGGAGGACGTGTCCTTGAACGGATCGCCCACGGTGTCGCCNNTGGAGCGGCGTGCCTTTTTGTTTCAAGTCAACTTCGACAATTTTCTTGGCGTTGTCCCACGCGCCGCCGGCGTTGGCCATGAAAATCGCCTGGAACAATCCGAAGAACGCGATGCCGACGAGGTAGCCGATGAAGAAATAAGGATTAAAAAATGGCAGGCCGAGCGCGAAGGAAAAGACGACAATGAAAATGTTAACCATGCCCTTTTGCGCATAGACGGTGCAGATTTCGACGACCTTCTTGCTGTCGGCGAGCGACGCGGTGTGCTGGTCGAGGTTGAGATTTTTCTTGATGAACACAACCGCACGATAGGCACCGGTGACGACGGCCTGCGTGCTCGCACCGGTGAACCAATAAATCACCGCGCCGCCCATGAGCAATCCGAAGATGACCTGCGGCTGCACGAGGCTCAAGTGCGCGATGGCGTTGCCGAAAACTTTTTCGAGCAGCATGATGATGCCAAAAATCATCGTGGTCGCACCGACGACGGCGGTGCCGATCAAAACCGGCTTGGCGGTGGCTTTGAAAGTGTTTCCTGCGCCGTCGCCCTTTTCGAGTTCCAGTTTCGCGTCGGCGAAATTTGGTTTGAAGCCAAAGTCGCGTTCGATTTCCGCGCTGATGTCAGGCTGCGATTCAATGCGGCTCAATTCATAAACGGACTGCGCGTTGTCGGTCACGGGGCCGAAGCTGTCCACGGCAATCGTCACCGGTGCCATCGCGAGAAAACCGAACGCGACGAGGCCGAACGCGAAAATCGGCGCGGCGAAGGTGAATTGCGCCGGCATGAGCGCGAGCATCGCGAGATTTTGCGAGAACAAATATGCCACGAACATCAGCGCCAAAATCACGAGACCCATCCAGAACGCGGAAAAATTTCCGGCGACGAGGCCGGACAGGACGTTGAGCGACGCGCCGCCGTGGTCGGAGGCGTTGGTGACTTCGCGGACGTGGCGCGAGCTGGTGCTGACGAAAATCTTCGTGAACTCCATGATGAGCGCGCCCGCCAGCGTGCCGCAGGCGATGATGGCCGACAGCACCCACCAGAGATTCGGCTGCGCCGCGCCGGTTGCGTCCGTGAAATCGCCGAGCAGCAGCTTGCTCGCGATGAAGCAGACGATGATTGAAACGATGGACGTGATCCAGACGAGGTCGGTGAGCGGCGCTTCCCAGTTGAAATTCTTTTTGCCGCCGTAACGCACATTGGCGACAACCATGTTGAAATAAAACGAGCCGAGCGACGCGAGCACCATCAGACCCTGGATTGCGAACAGCCAGATGATGAGCTTGCCGCAGAGAATTGGGGATGCGACCAAGGCCAGCGCGAGAAACGCGATCAACGCCACGCTCGTCACGCCGTAGGTTTCAAAGCCGTCCGCCGTCGGGCCGACGGAATCGCCGGCGTTGTCGCCGGTGCAGTCGGCGATGACGCCGGGATTTTTCGGATCATCTTCGGGCAGGTTGAAAACAATTTTCATCAGGTCCGAACCGATGTCGGCAATCTTCGTGAAAATTCCGCCGCCGATGCGCAGCACGCTCGCGCCGAGCGATTCGCCGATGGCGAAACCGATGAAGCACGGCCCCGCAAGTTCCTTGGGTATGAACAGCAGGATGCAGATCATGCACGCCAGCTCCACGCAGACGAGCAGCAGGCCGATGCTCATGCCGGCTTGCAATGGGATGAACAGCGTTTTCAGCGAATTGCCTTTCAGCGAGGCGAACGCGGCGCGCGAATTTGCCGTCGTGTTGATCCGAATCCCGAACCACGCGACGCCGTAGCTGCCGAGGATGCCGACAATCGAACTCGCCAGGATCACCAGCACCTCGCCCAGCGGCTTGTCCTGCAATCCCTTGAAATAATAGACCATGCAGACGGCGATGAGTATCCAGAGGATGGCGAGAAACTTTCCCTGCTGCCACAGATACGTCTTGCACGTTTCCCAGATGATGTTGGAGACGTCGCCCATGCTTTTGTGGACGGGCAGCGCGCGGGTCTGCTTGTATTGCATCAGCCCGAACGCCGCGCCCACGGCGCAAATGATGAGACCCAGATACAATACGCCGTGGCTGCTCACCATGCCCTGATAAAATGAAACATCCTGCAACGAAGGCAGATTGATGTCCGCGTCACCCGCGAAGGCATTCGCCGCACAAAAAATTGCGGCGAACAGGATTGCACCACGGAAAATTGATTTGTTTCTTCCCATAAACGAACGCAGAGCGTGCCGGAGCCATGTTTGATTTTCCAGCCTTTTCTATGAAAAATATGAATCGCGCTTGCTGCGGTGCGGCGCATTTTCCATGCTGGAGGCAATGGCCGAACATACCGCTTCCACTTTGAACAAACCCGACGTGGCGCTCGAAATGACGCTGCGCCCGTCGCTCTTTTCCGATTTCACCGGCCAGCCCAAGGTGAAGGAGCGGCTGGAAATTTCCGTCGCCGCCGCCAAACAGCGCGGCGAATCGCTCGATCATATTTTGTTGAGCGGCCCGCCCGGCCTCGGCAAAACCACCATCGCCAACATTCTCGCCAAGGCGATGGGCGCGAACGTCAAGGCCACCAGCGGCCCGACGATTGAAAAAGCCAGCGACCTCGCCGGCCTGCTCACCAATCTCGAAGAAGGCGACGTGCTGTTCATTGACGAAATCCATCGCCTGCAAAAAACCATCGAGGAATATCTGTATCCGGCGATGGAGGATTTCAAGCTGGACATCATCATTGACCAGGGGCCGAACGCGCGCAGCGTGCGGCTGAACCTGCCGCGCTTCACGCTCATCGGCGCGACGACGCGCAGCGGTCTGCTCACGGCGCCGTTGCTCACGCGTTTCGGGATGCGCGAGCGGCTGGATTATTATGTCGGCGAAGATTTGCAGAAAATCGTCATCCGCTCGGCGCGTTTGCTGAACGTTGAGATCGAAGAATCCGGCGCGCACGAAATCGCCCGGCGCAGCCGAGGCACGCCGCGCATCGTGAACAATCTGCTCCGCCGCGTGCGCGACTACGCGCAGGTGCGTCACGACGGCCGCATCACCGCCGCCGTCGCGGACAAGGCGCTGGCCATGCTGGAGATTGACGAGAACGGCCTCGACGAAATGGACAAGCGCAT
>PKZR01000070.1 GCA_003133815.1 Limisphaerales bacterium
CTTTTTGAAGACACCAGCGACGCCTCTTTGGTTCGCTGGGCACGCGATCATCAGCCGCATAGAGGGTTATTGCCACCTTGAATCCGCCCATAAAAACCGCAGGAACAAATCCTGTTGATGATTTTTTCTCTTAAATTAGATTAGAACCAAAGCTTCGTTGTTTCAAAGCTCCAACGTTTCACACGGCACGTCCTGCGCGGCGATTTGCATTTGGACGTGCGTGGCGCCGATGTGATGGAGCTGCTCGGCCATGACGTGCTGCGCGAGTTCGGGCTTGTTGCATTCGCGGCTCAGGTGCGCGAGGTAAAGGTGGCGCAGCCCGGCGGACATGATTTGCGCGGCGGCTTCGGCGGCGGCCACGTTGGAGAGATGGCCGTGGCGTCCGAGGATGCGCTGCTTGAGCGGCCACGAGCGGCGCGGACATTCCTGCAGCATCTTCACGTCGTGGTTGGATTCCAGGACGAGGACGTTCGCGTGGCGGATGCGGTCGAGCACGAGCCGGGTGGTGTGGCCGAGGTCGGTGGCAAAGCCGATGTTGCCGGCGGCGGTGCGCAGCAAATATCCGACGGGGTCCTGCGCGTCGTGCGGGATGGAGAAGGTTTCGATGAGAACGTCGGCGATCTCAAAGCCCGCGCCGGTGGTGAACAACTGCCAGTTGATCTTGGATTTGAAGGTGTCGGCGGTTTCCAGGGCGGCGTTGGTCTTCTTGCTCCATTTGTTCTTGAAAGTCCAGATGGTGGCGTCCTGCGTGTCGCGGTTGCAATAAACCGGAATGTGATATTTATCGGCGATGCCGAGCAGCCCGGCGATGTGGTCGCTGTGTTCGTGGGTGATGAGGATGGCGGAGAGATTTTCCGGCGTGCGTCCGATGCTGGCGAGGCGTGTGCGGATCTGGCGCGGGGAAAAGCCGGCGTCCACGAGGATGCGGGCTTCGGGCGTCTCGATGTAGGCGCAATTGCCGGAGGAGCCGCTGCCGAGGATGGTGAATTTGACGGACACAGGTGGAAGTTAATGTTGGGAAAGTGCGCGGGCAAATTTATTTGGCTGCAATTTGACGGTTGAGGGGAAGTCTGCGAAAATAACAGGGTGATTCACGGCGGTGCGTTTAAAAATCAGAAGTTTTATTGTCCGGCAATCATTGCCGTTGCACTGCTTTTCTCCTTTCCTGCATTTGCCCAGACTGCGCCGAGACAGGTGTTGCGCGGCCATGTGCCGGGGGTTGTGGCGCGTCTGATTCCGTCTGGCCGTCTGGCGGCTACGACGAATCTGTCCCTCACCATCGGCCTGCCGCTGCGGAACGAGGCCGCGCTGAATGAACTGCTCGCGCAGCTTTATGATCCGAACAGCACCAACTACCACAAGTTTCTCAAGCCGCCGGAATTCGCGGCGCGCTTCGGTCCTACGGAGCAGGATTATCAGTCGGTCATGGCATTTGCGGAAACGAACGGCTTCACGGTGGCAAACACATATAGCAACCGCATGGTGCTGGACGTGACGGGCAGGGCGGGGGACATCGAGCGGACGTTTCAGGTCACACTGCGCACTTACCGGCATCCGACGGAGAACCGCGACTTTTTTGCGCCGGACACCGAGCCATCCGTGCCAGCGGATGTGCGTGTGGCGGATGTTTGGGGATTGAGCGATTATGGCCGGCCGCATCCGCTGTCGCATCCGGCGGTTCCTTTGATAACGCAACCGCTTGGAGGTTCCGGTCCTAGCGGTTATTACGCTGGCAAGGATTTTAGGAACGCCTATGCCCGAGGCACGGCGCTCACGGGCGTGGGGCAGACGGTCGGGCTGCTGGAGTTTGACGGTTATCACACAAAGGACATCACCAATTACGAGCACACCATCGGCATGACTAATCTTGTCCCGCTGACGAATGTGAAGTTGAACGGTTACAACGGCGGTGCCGGTCCCGCGAATGACGAGGTCTGCCTCGACATCGAGATGGCCATAGCGATGGCACCGGGATTGTCGGACGTGATTGTGTATGAAATCGGTTCGTCCGGCTCACCCGGCACGATCTTAAGCCGCATGGCAAGCGACAATCTGGCGGAACAAATGAGCAGTTCCTGGACCTGGACCGGCGGCCCAACCACGACGATTGACAACACGTTCCGGCAGATGGCGGTTCAAGGACAGTCGTTCTTTCAGGCGGCGGGCGACAGCGATGCCTACACTGGCGGAGAGGCTTTGGACAATTCCGGGCAGACCACCGCGCCGGTGGACAGTACCAACATCACCACCGTCGGCGGCACGACCTTGTATATGAACGGCTCCGGTGCTTCATGGTCTTCGGAAACCGTCTGGAATTATAATCAGTATGGCGGTCAATATGCCAACGAAGGTTCCGGCGGCGGTATCAGCACTTATTACACGATTCCCTACTGGCAGACGAACGTGAACATGACGGCCAACTCCGGCTCCACCACCTTCCGCAACGTCCCCGACGTCGCGCTCACGGCGGATCAGGTTTATGTGGCCTACAACAACGGCAGTTCCGGCGGCTTGGCCGGCACCAGTTGCGCCGCGCCGTTGTGGGCGGGATTTTGCGCGCTTGTCAACCAGCAGTCCGTCACGTTCAGCGGCACGACCGTCGGTTTTCTGAACCCCGCGCTCTATGCCATCGGCAACGCCACCAACTACGCCGCCTGTTTTCACGACATCAACACCGGCAGCAACATCGGCACCAATACGCCGGGACTCTTCAACGCCGTTTCCGGCTATGACCTTTGCACCGGCTGGGGCACGCCCAACGGCACGAACCTCATTTACGCCCTCGCGCCGCAGTTATCGCCTTATGTTCTGACACCGCCGATCAGCCAGAGCGCAGCCGCCGGCGGCAACGTCACCTTCACCACCAGCATCGGCGGTCATCCACCGTTCAATTACCGCTGGCTGTTCAACGGAACAAACCTGCCCGCCGGCGGCAACCTTTCCGGCACCGCCACAAATACATTAACCATCACCTCCGTGACGACCAACAACGCCGGCAACTACAGCCTCGCAGTGGCCAACGGCTACGGCTCCGTGACGAGCAGCATCGCCGTTTTGAGCGTGGGACTTGCCCCGGCCATTTCCACACAGCCGGCCAGCCAGACGGTTCCATCCGGCGGCAGCGCCATGTTCAGCGCCACGGCGACCGGTTCGCCGCCGCTCATTTATCAATGGCAGGATAATGGCGTGAACATTTCCAACGGCGCGGGAATTTCCGGCGCGACCAGCAACGTTCTCACGCTCACCGCCGTAACCACCAACAGCAGCGGCAATTACAGCGTCATCGTCACCAACATTTATGGCGCGGCCACCAGCAGCGTCGCCGCCCTGACAGTCACGCTGCCGCCGTCCATCACCGGTTCGTCGCTCGCAAACCAGACTGTCCAATGCGGCAGCAACAACCTTTCCTTTGTCATCACCGCCGCCGGCACGCCGCCGCTGAACATTCAATGGAGCCTCGACGGTAAGCCGGTTCCCAACGCCACCAACGCCGGTTTCTTCCTGACCAATCTCCACCTGCCGAACCACACCGTCGCCGTCGTCGTCACGAATCCTTATGGCAGCGTGACCAACAGCGCCGTTGTGACCGTTCAAGACACACTCGCACCGGTCATCACGTTGAACGGAAGCGATCCGCTGTTCATTGAACTCGGCGGTGCGTTCAACGATCCCGGCGCTTCTGCCACCGACCTTTGCGCCGGAATAATCGGCATCATGGCCAGCGGCGCGGTCAACACCAATTCCACCGGCACAAACACCGTCACCTACACGGCGGACGACGGCGACGGCAACATCGCCACCGCCACGCGCACCGTCATCGTGCAGGACACCACGTCGCCGACAATCCTGTGGAACTTCACCAACCTTGTCCTTGCCGCAGACACGAATTGCACCGCGTCAATGCCCGACGTGACCGGCACCAATTACATTCTGGCCACCGACTTGTCCGGGTCGCTGACCATTTCCGAAACACCGACGAACAATTCCATCCTGCAGCTTGGAACAAACACCATTGTCATCACCGTCGCCGACGCCTCCGGCAACGACGCCTATTCCACCAATACGATTGTCGTCCAGGACGAAACGCCGCCGGTCATCCTGTGCCAGCCGCGAAGCCAGACCAACACCGTCGGCGACACGGTGGATTTCAACGTCGCCGCCATCGCCTGCACGCCGCTCGCCTACCAGTGGTTTTACAACAGCGCCGCGTTGACCAACGAGACCAACAGCACGCTGGAGATTGATAACGTCAGCACCAACGCCGCCGGGGATTATTCCGTCGTCGCCAGCGCGTTTGGCGGCTCCACCACCAGCGCCGTCGTCACGCTGACGGTGAACCTGCCGCCTCCCACATTCAGCAACGTCGCAGCCGTTCCCGGCGGCGGATTCAATCTGAGCCTAGGCGGCACGCCCGGGCAGACCTATGTGCTGGAAGTAAAATCAGATTTGTCCCCCACCAGCGTCTGGGAGGCCATCGCCACCAACACCATCGGCGCTGGCGGCGCCTGGCAGTTCAACGACGGTCAGGCCACCAATTATCAGCAGCGCTTCTACCGCATCAGACAGGNNCAACGCTGTTCTGGGCGTGACGCCCGGAACAGCACGCGGGACGCGCGCGCTCCTCAATCCGTCCATCCGAGAATACCTCGGTTGTTCATCAAAACACCCCGGTATTTTGTTAAACGACCCCGGTATTTTGTCAAATCCGGCAGGTCGTTTATCAAACGACCTGCCGGAGATGGCAAAATACCTGCCGGAGATAACAAACGACCCGCCGGAGATGGCAGACGACCTGGGTATTTTACAAAACGACCTGCCGGAGATGATAAACGACCTCGGTAGAATGGCAAAATACCTGCCGGACATGGTCGGCGACCTGCCATTTTTGACAAAAACATGGTTTTTTGTCAAAAATCAGGATTACAGGCAGGGCGCGACACTCCGTGCGCGCCGTTCGGTTGTCAACCCACGCCTCGGCGGTCAGCGGACTGACCGCCCTACCTTCCAATAAATGACCGGCGGTCAACAGAACGCCGTCACGATAATAATCCGGCGGGCCGGAAGTCAGGGTGTTTTGGTCGGCGTGGGTGGCTCGGGAGTATCGCCGGAGCCTTGGTTGCCGATCAAGTCGGCGCGCAAACCACGGAGCTTGACGGTCAAGGCATGGTCTTTGCCAAGCACACCCTCCACGAGGCTGACCGTGCCGGTGGCCTGCGTATAAAAGTTTTCACGAATGGTGTGTTCATTGATGATGGCGGTGGTGGCCGCCTTCTCGGCATCTTTGCGGACTTTGTCGGCGGCTTCAATCACCTTGCCGGCACCCGTGAGCTGTGTGATGAGGGCGGAGGCATCGAAACCACCGGCCTTGAGTTCGTCGGCATAGGGGTTGAGCGCGTTGCCCACCTTGCCGATGTAGCTTTCCTTCAACGGATCATTTAAATCTGACATAATTTTAATTTATCAGTTGGTTTGTTTCTGTTTGTTGGTTTGCTTCGTCACAATGTCATCATAACCATTCAAAAACCGCTCTCCATTCCTTGCCAAAAGCCCACCCTGAATTGCGCATCAAATATTGCGATTTTGATTGCAATTAAAGGTGATAAGGCATACGATGGCATCCATCAGAACAGCGTCGTCCGTGCGAGGCCATCACATCTTGATTTTATGAAAAACAAACTTCATTGCTTGTTGGTGGTAATTGGATTTTTTGCCGTCACTCACGGGGCGCTGGCTGAAGTCAATCTAACCTTTGGAAATGCGAACACTGGCGCGATCTCGCTGCCCGGCCATCAGGATCGTTTCACATTCACCGGCACGACCGGTCAGCGGATATATTTCGACGCGCTGAATTTGACCAATCAAAATCTTTACGTCCAACTGATTGCGCCCAGTGGAACAGCGGTCATAAACAATCAACCCACTTATTACGACGGCAATCCTTTCTATCTTACAGAGTCGGGCACTTACACGCTGATTGTTAGCGGCGCAGGCTCGGAGGCCACGGGCAGCTACAATTTTCGCCTGGTGGATGCCGGGGCTGCGCCGCTGGCGACGGCAGGGCCGACAAATAACGTAACGCTCAATCCGTCAAGCGCGACGGTGGTTTATGGTTTTGCCGGGACGGCCGGTCAGAAGATCGCGCTTGATTCGATTGTGTCCACACCCGGCACGGCGAACTGGTGGCTCGTTGACCCGGCAAACAATATCGTTAGTTCCGAAGTCGGTGCCGAAAATGATCTCGGCACGAATCTGCTGCTCACCACCGGCACTTATCTGGTCGTCGTGCAAGGGATTGTGGACGCCGCCGGGACGCCGCCGGTGAATTTCAGTTTTCGCACCCGCGACGTGAGCGACGCGCCGGTGACTGCGACCGGTTTTGGGACGATATACAGCGGCACGGTGGTGGCGGGCGTGACGAACAGTTTCATTTACACGGCATCCGCCGGAACGGTGGTTTATTATGACAGCCTGACAAACAACGGCGCGAACGATGACACCATGCAGTTGATTGCGCCGGACGGAACCGTGCTGGTCAACCAACCTGCATCGTATGACAGTGTTCCCTATTATTCCGGCCCGGTCATTCTGCCGCAAACCGGCAGTTACACGTTGCAGATCACCGGCAACACGGGCGGCGACTACATTTTCCGCCTGATCAATTGTTCAAGCAACACCAGCGCGCCGCTGATCACAATTGGGAACACCAACGCCGCCAACCTCAACAATCCGGTATTTCGCACGGATGTATATCGTTTCACCGGCACGCCGGGGCAGCGGTTGTATGTTGATTCGCTCGACACGAATTATGACAACGGAAATGTTGCCTGGTATATTTACACTCCCGGCACGGCTTGGACCGGCTGGTCGGGACAAGACGTAAGTGATTATGGCCCGTTCACGGTGACCCAGCCCGGCACTTATTATCTTTTTGTAACCAGCCAGTCCACGAATGTCACAGCCGATTACAGTTTCCGCCTGCTTGATCTGGCACAACCGCCGGCCACCTCGCTTGCCTTCAACACCGTTGTTACAAACTATTTGAGCCTGGGGACAGCGGCGGCTATCTACACTTTTAACGGCACGAACGGACAACAGTTGTTCTTTGACGGCTTGAGTACGGATTACAGCGCCTATTGGTATCTCTACGATCCGTTGAACGGCAACGTTTACAATTCATATGCTGCAGAAGGGTATGACTATCCGATAACGCTTCAACACAACGGCGAATATGCGTTGGTTTTCGGAGAAAGCGGTTACAATTCTTCTTACTGGAGCGGCACGCCCTTTGATTATTCGTTCAATGTCATCACGCCTGCCATCACCAATTTTTCGCTCACGCTCGGCGCGGTGACGGGCGGCACGCTCACGTCGGCCGGTCAGGAGAATTACTATACTTTCACTGGCATGGCGGGACAGAGGCTGTTTTACGATTCACTCCAAAACACGTATTCCAACATCAATGTCCGTCTGCTTGACCCGTCGGGAACCGTCGTGTGGCTGAACGGCTACGCCGACAGCGAATACGGCCTTTACACGCTGCTGTCTTCCGGCACTTACACGCTCATCGTCGGCGGGGAAAGCGACTCGCTCGGAACTTTCAGTTTCCGCCTGATTGACGTGAACCAGTCTCCAGCCGTGGCGGTTCCTTTCAACACGGTCGTCGGCGGCACAAACAACCCGGGACTGATGGCTGCGATTTATAGCTTTTACGGCACGAGCGGGCAGCGGTTTTTCCTGGACAGCCTCACAAATGACGTTGGCAATTGGACGCTTTATGCGGCGAACAACAGTGCTTACTGGGGCACTCCGGCGCAAGGCTCGGATTTTGAAGTGACGCTGCCGGTGACTGGCACAAACATTTTGGTCATTGAATCCGGCGTGACCAACGCACAGCAGTATTCCTTCCGCATCATCAGCGACCTCGTCACCATCACCAATCCCATGACATTGGGCGTGACTGTGAGCAATGCGTTTGTCAATCCCGGCGACGAGCACCGTTACACCTTCACCGGCACTGCGGGACAGAGGATTTACTATGACGCGCTTGACCAAGATTACGACAACGTGACCGTCAACATTCTTGACCCCGATGGCAACAGCATCTGGAGCAACAACTCGGATTATGACGGTGGCATTTTTACACTCACTATTTCCGGAACATACACGGTTGTGCAGCACAACAGCACCGACGGCTCGCCGGATTATCGTTTCCGGGTGCTTGATCTCGCCAGCCAGCCGGCCATCACATTGGGTGTGACCGTCACCAACGAGCTTGTCCCACTCACGCAAACCCATCTTTACCGCATCATCGGCACCGCCGGACAGACCCTCAATCTCCAAACCATTTTTGCCGATTCCAGCAGCGCCAACTGGTATCTAGTCGACCCGCAGAACAACATCATCGCTTCTGCCAACATTACCGGCAGCCCAGGAAATGTCTTCCTGCCAACAACGGGAACTTACGCTCTTGAAGTCGTTGGTGCCGGCCCGGATTCCGGAGCGCTCAATTATCAAGT
Source organism: Limisphaerales bacterium (assembly GCA_003133815.1). GTDB lineage: Bacteria > Verrucomicrobiota > Verrucomicrobiia > Limisphaerales > UBA11358 > UBA11358. Next base: position 8,517 of record PKZR01000070.1, read on the forward strand.
TCTCGTCACCAACGCGACGCCTGCGACAATCGCTTCGTCCGGCTTCGGCAATTATTCCGGCACGGTCGCGGCAGGCACCACGAATATTATTTATGTCAACGCAAGTGCAGGCACGACCGTCTATTTTGACAATCTGACCAACACTACAACTGTTGATTTGCATGTTATTGATCCAAATGGCACTGAAGTTTTTACTTACTACGGATATTACAGTTATTTGGACCCCGGCTTCTTTGTTGCGGCAAGCACCGGCACTTACACCGTGCAAGTCGAAAGCACCGGAGGCGGCGATTACAATTTCCGCATCCTGAACCTTGCAAACGATTCGCTGCCGTTGACCCTTGGCACGACTTATTCAAGTCCGCTGACGAATGCGTTTCTGACAAAAATTTATAGCTTCACTGGCACGGCGGGGCAGCGGGTGCTGTATGACGGTTTGGAGGGCGACAACGATCCGGTCTATGTAATGTTGTTCGGGCCAAACAGTGTTGGGGCGAATGGTGCTGATAATTATTCTACAATTTTCGGCAGTTTATATTATTATTATGGATACTACAACGCCGACGGAGATTTCGGGCCTTACACATTGCCAGCATCCGGCACTTATTATCTCGCCGTCATGAGCAATGTAGCGAATACAAACCATTACAGTTTCCGCCTGCTGGATTTGGCGCAGCCGCCGACGCAGGTCGTCACGCTTAACACGACCAACGGCACGGGACTCGTGCCTGTTCCGGCAGGTTCATTGAGCGTGACCGGCAGTTATGTGAATGCAGATCTCGACGGCGTGGATCAGCTCGACTGGCGCAGCAGCCAGACAATCGTCGGCACGCGCCCGGATGCGACCATCAACTTTGCTGTCACCAACTGGGGATCCCGCGCCAGTGTGGGCGTCACCGGTGGAACAAGCGACGCCAACTGGCTGAACTTTTCAGTCCAATGGGATGGCGCCGTCACCATCACCAACGCCAACACGCGTCTTTACCTGAACAATTATTACGGGACAAGCCGGATGTGGATTGACCTCAACAACGACTCGGTGTTCGACACAACGGAAATCACGAGTAACTTGTGGGGCGGGCGCAACACCTATTCCGTCAGCCCATCCTCGCCGCCTTTGCAACCCGGCACTTATCACATCCGTATCCAATATGATGCAGGTTCGTATGCCGCCAACATGGGTCTGCTCTGGGACAACGGCTATAATCTAGCGCCTTACCAGACCCAGGTTTTCAGCTTTGATGCCAGTGCCGGCCCGCTGTTTTTTGACAGCTTCCAATCTGATAGCGGCGTGAATTGGTATCACTATGCGCCCGGCAATGATTACTACGCTTCTGGCAGCGGTATTCTTGGTAATTTTGAATCAAGCACGCCTGTTTCCAGCACGAACTTGCTGATCATCTACAACACTACGGGCAGTGGCCAGCCTTACAGCTTCAATGTTATTGTGCCTGCATCCGTAACCAATCTGCTTACGCTCGGTAACACCGTCACCAACATCTTGTCTGCCGATGCATACAGTTATTACACATTCACAGCCACGGCTGGCCAGCGGATTTACTACGACGATCTCGACCAATACGGTGTCGGGAATGTCTATGTCCGACTCGTTTCGCCATCAGGCGTCACCGCATTTGGAGATGGTTCGAGTTACAATGATTTTGGCCCGATCACTCTGACCGAAAACGGAACTTACACCCTGCGCTTCCATAACAATGTGGATGCGCCGACGACCTGTAGCTTCAGGGTGCTGGATGTCGCCGCACAGCCATTCCTCAACTTTGATTCAACGAACAACCTGACATTCCCGCAGGGAGCGGCGGCGGCTTTATTCCAAGTCAACGACCTCGCACACATGGGACTCTTCTTTAATACGCTGGCTTCCACTTCCTATTCCGGTTATTGGTATCTTTACGACCCGAACAACCAAAACTTGGGGGGCAATGCCATTGGCTACGATTTCTCTGTGGCAAATCCAGCTTTGACGACCGGTTACCTGCTGGTTCTCAACGGTTACTACACCAACAGCTACAATTATTCCTTCCGCGTCGTGCCCGGCAACCACGCGCCCGTCTTGGCGGCGGTTGCCGACCAGACTAATGACGAGCTGGTCACGCTCACGTTCACCAACGCCGCCACCGACGTGGAATCGGACAACGACCAGTTGACCTTCACGCTCGACGCGGGCGCGCCGACGAACGCTGTGATTGATCCCGCCACCGGAGTTTTCACATGGACGCCAAGCCAGACGCAGAGTCCTGGCGTCTATCCTGTCACCGTCCGCGTGACGGATGATGGCGTTCCGCCGTTGAATGATTCCAAATCTTTCAACATCACCGTCAGGGAAGTGAACGTCGCACCGACGTTGCCCGTCATAGCCCTGACGAATGTCAACGAATTGAACCCGTTGACCGTCACCAACACGGCGACGAATTTCAACATCCATTCCACCAACGTCAGTTACACGCTCATCAGCCCGCCTGCCGGAATGGTCATCAATACCAGCGGCATCATCACTTGGACGCCTAGCCAAACACAAAGCCCCGGCACGAATACCATCACCACCGTCGTCACCAACTACAATCCTTATGACTTGGCGAATCCGCAGTTGTCGGCGACAAACAGTTTCAAAGTGGTTGTAAAGGAAGTGAACGTGGCCCCGGTGCTGCCGGGAATTCCGGTGACCGGGCAGACGAATGTCAGCGAGCTGAATTTGTTGACCGTCACGAACACCGCCGGCGAAGCGAACATCCACTCCGTCATTACCGGGTACGGATTGGTCAATCCGCCCGCCGGAATGGTCATCAGCACGAACGGCGTTATCACCTGGACACCAACCCAGGCGCAAAGTCCCGCCACCAACGTCATCACCACGGTGGTCACTAACTTTAACCCTTACGACCTGGTCAGTCCGAGCCTAGCCTCCACCAACAGCTTCACGGTGATTGTGAAGGAAGTTAATATGGAGCCGGTGCTGCCGACCATAGCTCAAGCGACCGTCAATGAATTGACATTGCTGACCGTGACCAATACGGCGACGAATGGGAACATTCATTCCGTCATCACCGGCTATGGATTGGTCAACCCGCCCGCCGGCATGGTCATCAGCACGAACGGCATCATTACCTGGACGCCGAGCCAGACGGAAAGCCCCGGCACCAATTTCATCACGACCATTGTCACCAACAACAATCCTTACGATCTGGTCAATCCACAGTTGACGGCGACAAACAGCTTCAAGGTCGTTGTGCAGGAAGTGAATCTTGCGCCGGTGCTACCGGTGATTGCGCCAACGAACGTCGCCGAGCTGACGTTGTTGACGGTGACGAACACCGCCACCGATTCCAACATACATTCTACGGTGTGTTACTCGCTGCTCAATGCGCCCGCCGGAGTTAGCATTGATGCCGGCGGAGTCATCACGTGGACGCCGGGCCAGGGGCAGAGTCCCGGCACAAATATGATCACCACGGTGGCGACCAGCACGAACAACTTTGATCCGGTCAATCCGCAATTGAGCACGACGAACAGCTTTTTCGTGGTGGTGCAGGAGATTAATACGGCACCGGTGCTGCCGGTGATAGCGCCAACGAACGTCGCCGAACT